>JABMNB010000311.1 GCA_013205335.1 Rhodospirillales bacterium | reverse complement strand
GTCGTAGGGCGACGAGTTCGAGCTCCAGCGTGAGGCGACTACGAACCCGAAACGAGAGCAGCGAACCTAAGCCAGACAGAAGCGTGAGCATGCCGGCGACGGTATGACTGCGGCGCCGAAAAATCTATGGCTTTCCCGGCTTTTGGGAATTTTGAGAAGGGACAGGTGCGGGCGGCTCTGCTGGCCCATCAGGCTAGGCACGCCATTAGCCCACATTTTTACTCCAGCATTGACAAGTGTCCAATGGGCGTTAGTTTTTTTAAGTAGTCTTTATTCTAAGTCCGTCGCAAACTGAGGTTAGGGAGCGTCTAGCATGAATGATCGTGATTGGATGGGTAGATTGACAGTGGGCGCCGCCGCCGTCGCGTGGCTGGGGTTGATCGCCCCGCCCCCCGTGATGGCGCAAGGCACGCTTCGCATCGCCATGACGGCGACCGACGTGCCGACCACGACCGGCGCGCCCAATAACGGTTTCGAGGGCGTCAGGTTCATGGGCTTTACCGCCTTTGACTCGCTGGTGCTGTGGGATCTGTCCAAGGCGGACAAGGCCGCAGATATCGTCCCCGGCCTCGCCGAGAGCTGGCAGCAGGACACGACCGATCGCAAGAAGTGGGTGTTCAAGCTGCGCCAGGGCGTCAAGTTCCATGATGGCACGCCGTTCAACGCCGACGCCGTCGTGTGGAATCTCGATCGCACGTTCAAGCAGGATTCCAAGCAGTTCGACGCCCAGGGCTCGGCCATCAATCGCGGCCGGCCCACCTACATCGCCGATAATGGCTATCGCAAGATCGACGACAGCACCGTCGAGCTCACGACCACGCGGCCGATCTCCTACTTCCCCTACGTCATGACGACGATCTTCTTCGTCAGCCCCGCAGCCTTCGAGAAAGCTGGCAACTGGGCGGAGTTCGCCAAGGCCCCGAGTGGCACCGGGCCGTTCAAGGTTGCCAACTTTAAACCCCGCATCAGCGTGGATCTGCTGAAGAACGCGGACTATTGGGACAAGAACAGAATTCCGAAGGTCGACAAGGTCGTGCTCTTCCCGATGCCGGAGGCCAATACGAGGATCGCAGCCCTGCGCTCGGGCCAAGTGGATTGGATCGAGGTTCCCCCACCCGATGCCATCGACGGCTTGAAGAAGGCCGACTACGCCATCAGCATCAACAGCTATCCCCAAGTCTGGCCCTGGGTGTTGAACCAGGCCAAGGCGGATTCGCCATTCCGCGACGTCAAGGTCCGCCAGGCGCTCAACTACTGCGTCGATCGTGCGGGCCTCGTGACCCTGCTCAGCGGCACCGCCGAGCCCTCGGTCGGATTCTTCAAGAAAGATGATCCGCGCTTCGGCAAGCCGGCCAACGCCTACACGTTCGATCCGGCCAAGGCGAAGGCGCTGCTGGCCGAGGCCGGCTACGGCCCGGCCAAGCCTGTGAAGGCCAAGATTATGATCTCGACCTCGGGCTCGGGCCAGATGCTGCCGCTGCCGATGAACGAGTTCCTGCAGCAGTCGATGAAGCAGTGCGGCTTCGACATCACCTTCGAGGTGGTGGAGTGGGGGACGATGCTCGTCGCCTTCCGCGCCGAGCCGACGGCACCGCAAGCTGCAACCTCGGATGCCATGAACATCAGCCTCGTCTCGTCCGACGTGTCGATGGTCGTGCGCTGGTTCTTTGGCGAGAACAGCACGCCCAAAGGCTCCAACTGGGGACACTGGAAGAACCCCAAGTTCGACGAGCTGCTGCTCAAGATGGAGACGGCGCCCAGCCCGGCCGAGTCGAGCCAGCACCTCGCCAAGATGCATGAGATGCTGGTCGATGAGGCGCCGTGGCTGTGGATCGTCCACGATGGCAATCCTCGGGCGATGACCAAGAAGGTGCAGGGTTTCGTCAGTGCGCAGTCATGGTTCGTCGACCTGACGCGCGTCTCGCTGCCCTGATGCCGTAGTCGTTGCCAGGTTGGAGGGAGACCCGGCCCGCGATGCGCAGTTCCTCCCTTCCGATGTCGCCGTGAGGTAGCCGGCCGTGTGGTTTTTCCTTGTGCGTCGCGTGCTCTACGCCATTCCGATCCTGCTCGGCGTGTCGCTCGTCGTCTTCCTGATGATGAAGATGGTGCCGGGTGACGCTGCCGACATCATGATTCCGCCGGAGGCACCGAAGGAGGTGGCCGAGATGATCCGTGCCCGCTTCGGGCTCGACCAGCCGGTCCACATCCAGTATGTGCGCTGGCTGCAGTCGATGGCGACGGGCAACTTCGGCACCTCGATCTTCACCAACCAGCCCGTTGGGAGCGAGCTCTTCAGCGCGCTCACCAACACCTTTCTGATCGCCACCCCCGCCGTTTTCGTCGGCTTCACCTGCGGCGTCCTGCTCGGCACGTTGGCTGCCTTCAACAGCGGCACCTGGCTCGACAAGCTGTTCTCGTCGATGGCCATCGCTGGCGTCAGCCTGCCGCACTATTGGGTCGGTATGGTGCTCGTCGCCATCTTTGCCGTCGTCCTCAACGTGCTGCCGGGCCAGGGCATGGGACCGGAAGGCTTCCCAGGGAGCTGGGAGCAAATCAAGCACCTGGTGCTGCCGGTGGTGACGCTGTCGCTGATCCCGATGGGCGTAATCAGTCGTCTCGTGCGCGCCAACGTGCTCGAGATCCTGTCCATGGAATTCGTCACCGCGCTGGCGGCCAAGGGCTTGCGCCGGCGCAACGTGCTGCTCCACATCATGAAGAACGCCGCACCCTCGGCACTAGCGCTGATGGGACTGCAGTTCGGCTATCTGCTCGGCGGCTCGATCCTCGTGGAGACGGTATTCAACTGGCCAGGCTCTGGCAGCCTGCTGAACCTTGCTATCTTCCGACGCGACATACCCGTGCTTTCGGCCACTATTCTGGTACTGGCCACTATTTTCGTCGCCATCAACATTCTGGTCGACGTGCTGCAGACACTGATCGACCCCCGGATACGGCGCTGACGATGTCAGATCAAAGCCCAATCGCCGTCCTCCCCGAGATCGACGCCTTGAAGCGGGCGGTGGCCGGCAAGAGCTACTGGAGGCGCGTGGGTGAGCAGCTGCTCCGAGACCGGCTCACGCTCTCGGTTATGCTGCTGCTGTCCGTGATCATCATCATGGTGCTGGCCGCGCCCCTCTTTGCGACGCACGACCCGACCGTCGGTTCCGTGCTCAAGCGCCTGAAATCACCCGGCTACCCTGGCCATTGGCTCGGCACCGACGAGGTCGGCCGCGATCTGTGGAGTCGCATCCTCTACGCCGGCCGCTACTCGCTGCTGTGCGGCGTTCTGCCCGTGCTCCTGGCGCTGCTGATCGGTGGCGTTTTGGGGCTTTCGGCCGGCTATTTCGGCGGCACCACCAACAGCATCATCATGCGCAGCATGGACGTACTCTACGCCTTCCCGTCGATCCTGCTGGCGGTCGCCATTTGCGGCATGCTCGGCTCCGGCATCGGCAACACCATTTTGGCGCTGACGATCACCTTCATCCCGCCGTTGGTGCGCATCTCCGAGACCGTGACGACGCAAGTGCGCGCCTTCGAGTTCGTCGAGGCGGCACGGGCGAGCGGCGCCCGGCCGCTCTCGATCATGCATTTCCACATCCTCAACAACGTGCTCGGCCCGATACTGGTCTACGCCACCTCGCTGATCTCGATCTCGATCATCCTCGCGGCGGGCTTGAGCTTCCTTGGACTGGGCGTCACGCCGCCCGACACCGAGTGGGGCCTGATGCTAAATAATCTGCGGCAGGCAATCTGGGTCAATCCGCTGGTCGCAGCACTTCCCGGCGCGATGATCTTCATCACCTCGATGTGCTTCAACCTGATGAGCGACGGCCTGCGCGGCGCCATGGACGTGCGGATGTAGGGATAAGATCATGACCGCAGCCGCCGACATCCTGCTCGATGTGCGCAACTTGAAGCGCTACTTCCCGATTCGCGGCGGCCTGCTGCAGCGCCAGGTGGCAACCGTGCAGGCAGTCGACGATGTATCCTTCGTCGTGCGAAAGGGGGAGACGCTCGGCATCGTCGGCGAGTCGGGATGTGGCAAGTCGACTACCGCCCGCTTGCTAATGCATCTGTTGAAGCTTGATTCTGGAACCATTACCTTCGACGGCCAGGCTGTCGATGCTCCGGGCGGTATGAGCGTGCGCGAGTTGCGCCGCAACCTGCAGATGGTCTTCCAGGACTCCTACTCCTCGCTCAATCCACGCTGTACAATCGAGAGCACCATCGCCTACGGTCCGAGCGTGCACGGCGTTCCTCCTGCAGAGGCCCGGCGGCGGGCCCGCGACATCCTGGGCAAGGTCGGCCTCGAGCCGGACCTCTTCGTGCAGCGCTACCCGCATGAGCTTTCGGGCGGCCAGCGCCAGCGCATCAATATCGCCCGTGCCCTTGCACTCGAGCCGAGGCTGATCGTTCTGGACGAGCCTGTCTCAGCCCTCGACAAGTCGGTCGAGGCGCAGGTGCTGAACCTGCTCGTCGACCTCAAGACAGATCTCGCCCTGACGTACATCTTCATCTCGCACGACCTCAACGTGGTGCAGTATCTTAGCGACCGCGTGCTCGTGATGTATCTGGGCAAGGTCGTCGAGATCGGTCCGGTCGAGGCGATTTATCGCCAACCCCAGCACCCCTACACGCGCGCGCTGCTCTCCGCGATGCCGTCCATGGA
This sequence comes from Rhodospirillales bacterium, assembly GCA_013205335.1. GTDB lineage: Bacteria > Pseudomonadota > Alphaproteobacteria > Reyranellales > Reyranellaceae > Reyranella. The sequence continues at coordinate 7,408 of JABMNB010000311.1, read as the reverse complement.
TCCCGACCGGCGCGTCGACCAGCCCCCGCTCACCGGCGACCCGCCGAACCCGATCAATCCGCCGCCTGGGTGCCGCTTCCACACGCGGTGTGCGCACGCGGAGGCTTGCTGCGCGCTGAGCGAGCCCCCGCTCTATAACAACGTCGCCACGACCGACCATCACACGGCCTGCCACATGCTGATCCCAGGCTCCGGCCACAGCGCCGCGCCAGGAACCGCCACCCCACCAAGCCCAGCCAAGAGGGAGCATGCTCGATGACCGCCACCGCCGTCTCAAGCCCCTCCCGCGGCGCCCAGGCGACCCGCAGCGATCCGCTGGTCAGCGTCGAGGACCTGCAGGTCCGATTCATCAGCCACGAAACCACGATCAGCGCGGTCAACGGTGTCAATTTCACCCTCGCGCCGGGCGAGGTGCTCTGCATTCTGGGCGAATCGGGCTCCGGCAAGAGTGTCACGCTGCGAGCGCTCATGCGCCTGCTGCCGCCGCGCCGCAGCCAGCTCAGCGGCCGCATCCTCATCGGTGGTCTGGATGTCATGGGCCTTAGCCGGGCGGAGCTCACCGATCTGCGCGGGTCGAAAGTCGCTATGATCTTTCAGGAGCCGATGACCGCCTTCGACCCCGTCTTCACAATCGGCAACCAGATCATGGAGACCGTCATCCAGCACGACGGCTTGTCGAGGAGCGACGCACGCAAGCGTGCCCTCGAGCTTCTGGATATGGTGCAGATCTCCTCGCCCGCGCGCCGCCTCGACAACTACCCGCATGAGATGTCGGGCGGCATGCGCCAGCGCGCCATGATCGCCCTCGCGCTCTCCTGCCGGCCGAGCCTACTGCTCGCCGACGAGCCGACGACGGCGCTCGATGCCACGGTGCAGATCCAGATACTGCAATTGCTGCGCAGGCTGCAGCGCGAGCTCGGCATGGCGGTGCTGTTCGTCACGCACGATGTCGGCGTCGCCGTCGAGATCTCCGACCGCATCGCCGTCATGTATGCCGGCCGCTTCGTCGAGACCGGGCCGGTTCGCGCCATCATTCGCGAGCCGCAGCACCCCTATACGCAAGGCCTGCTGGCGTCGACCGTGCTCGGCGGCATGCGTGGCCGCCGGCTGGAGGCGATCCCCGGCACGCCGGTCAACCTGCTCGACTTGCCGCCCGGCTGCACCTTTGCCCCGCGTTGCAAACATGCCGAAGCCATCTGCACGAAAGCCGTGCCGGCGGAGGTCTGGCTGAGCCCGACCCGCATGGCGCGCTGTGTCAGGGTTGGGCCGGCGCCGGTCTGAGCCGCCGACGCGACGGTCGCCTGCAGACAGCGAAGAACGATCGAAATATCGAGCCGAACCGGAGAACGCCATGAGCCCCAACAACACTCTCGAGATCAACGCCGATCGCCTGTGGGAGACGTTGGAGCGGTCGGCCGAGATCGGCCGGTTTCGCGACACGGGCCTGCGCCGTCTGGCCCTGTCGCGCGAGGATCAGCAGGTGCGCGACCTGTTCGTCGGCTGGGCGCGCGAGGCTAGCTGCACGGTCGAGGTGTACCCTATCGGCAACATCTTCGCGCGCCGCGCCGGCACCGATCCAAGCCTGCCACCCGTTGCCATCGGCAGCCATCTCGATACGCAGATCTGCGGCGGCCGCTACGATGGTGTGCTGGGAGTGATGTGCGGCCTCGAGGCCATTCGAACGCTCAACGACCGTGCCATCGCCACTCGCCGACCGATCGAGGTAATCGTTTGGACCAGCGAGGAAGGTGCCCGCTTCACCCCGCCGCTGATGGGCTCGCTTTCGTTCGCCGGCAAGCTTCCCGCCGCGCAAGTGCAGGACACCCGAGACGACGACGGCCTGCGGTTCGGCGATGAGCTCGAGCGCATCGGCTATGCCGGCAAGGCCCCGCTCGGCAATCGTGCCCTCGACTGCTATCTGGAGCTGCACATCGAGCAGGCGCGGCATCTCGATCGCGAAGGCCCCGACATCGGCATCGTCGTCGGCGGCTACAAGACGCTCGCCATGCGTGTCGACATCGAGGGCGAGACCAGCCATGCCGGCGGCGCGCCCATGCTAGAGCGGCGAAACGCGGTGGTCGGCGCCGACTATCTCATTGCAGCCGTCAACGACGTCGGCCTCGCCTTTGCCGCCGAGCAGAACCGCACCATCGCCCCGCGCATCGAATGCTTTCCCAATCTGGCGGGCATCGTGCCCGAGAAGGTTCGGTTGCTGATCGACTTCCGTCACCCCGATCCGGCGGGCTTCGATCGCATGTATGCGGCCATCAGGGCGGCGGTGGTCGAGGTCGAGGTGAAAGCCAAGGTCGCGACTACGCTGACCGAGGGATGGAGCTGGGGCACCTCGCTGTTTGCTCCGGAATGGCTCGCGCTGCTCAAGGACACCGCCACCGAGCTCGGCCTGCCCTACCGCGAGATGCTGAGCCAGGCGGGCCATGACGCCTATGCCGTCGCCGAGCTGACACCCACCGCCATGATATTCACGCCCTGCCGCGACGGCATCAGCCACAACACGAACGAGTACATCGAGCGCAGCCGAACGGTGCCGGGCGCCAACCTGCTGCTGAATGCGGCTGTCCGGCGCGCCAACTGCTGACGCGAAGCTTTCGGCGATGCAGAGGCCGATGCATGCAAAACAACGCTGGTAATCGTCGCGAGGTCGGCTGGCCCAGGGGCATCTGGGCGGCGGTGCCAACCCCGTTTCGCGCCGACGAAAGCCTCGACCTCCCGGCATTGCCGCCAACGTCCGCCATTTCCGCGCGCTCGGCCTCGCCGGCCTCTTTTGCAATGGCTTGATGGGCGAGGGCTGGTCGCTCTCCATGGCCGAACGCCGCCAGATCCTCGAGACGATGGTCGCAGCCGCCGAAGGCGCGATGGCGATCGGCGTAGTCACCACGCATGGCAGCGTCGGTGAGACCCTGGAACTTTCGCGCCATGCCGCATCGAGCGGCGCCGATCACGTCGTGCTGATGCGCCCACCCGGCCTCTTTTCCGGCTACGAGTTGGCCGACATGGTGCGCATGATCGCCGACGCCGTCGAATGCCGCCTCGTGCTCTTCGACAGCGAGGCGCAGAGCGGCGGCTATCCGAGCGCCGTCATTCGCCGGCTCGCCGAGGAGGGTCGCATCCACGCCGTGAAATGCACCCGCAACGGTGACGCAATCGCGGCCTTGCGCGCCGAGTGTGGCGATGTCGTCGCGATCTGTGATCCCTACGAGGACCACGCCCTTTCAAACCTGCAGCGCTTCAATGCCCAGGTCCTCTATGCCGACCCCGAGCCCTATCTCTACCAGACGGCCGCGTTGCCGCTGATCCACGGCTACTTCGAGGACCATCGCAATGGCCGGCTCGCTGCCATGCTCGCGGGGCATGCGCGCCTCGAGCCGCTACGGCGTGTCTACGGCCGTTGGATACAAACCCCACTCATGCGCGGGCAGCCGATCAACGCCGCCTTAAAGCACTGGTGCCATCGGCTGGGTTTGGCAGCGGGTCCGGTCCGCCGACCGCTGCGCGCGCTCGACGCCAACCAGCTGGCAGCGCTCGACGCCGATCTCAATGCCGCCTTCGCGGCCCCGCCCGGCTGAGAGCCGTCAGCGCACCGACATCGTTTCGATGGCAGGCCGGCCCCCGCGCTGGTGCCCGCGAGAGGTCATCCGACGGTCAGCCCGCAGCAAGTTTTGGTCGCCGCTTGTGCCAGTCCGTATCGCGCTGATAGGCGTCCGCCAACCGCAGAATGCGGCCCTCGCCGAAGGGACGCCCCTGGATCTGGACGCCGATCGGCAAGCCATTGCTGTCGAAGCCGCAGGGAACGCTGACCGACGGAAGCCCCATGTAGTTGATGGCACGCGTGTTGATCGAAACGGCGGTGAAAGCCTCGACCGCGCCGGGTGTATCGGCATCGATGTCGGTGGCCGCAAGCGTCGGGACTTTCAGGCGCAGCGTCGGCGTCGCAAACACGTCGACCTTGCTGAAAACCTCCCGGCCGAGCGCCCGCAGAATAGGCCCCCGTCGCGAGAGTGCCTCGAGATAATGCACGGCCGGAATGCCGAAGCCGGCATAGAGCCGGCCGCTGAGGTGGATCGCGTAGTCCTGCGGCCGCCCGCGCATCCATTCCGCGTGGATCGTGGCGCCCTCGACGCGCGAGATGACCGACACATAGGTATTGATCGCGTCCATGTGTGGGATCGCGATCTTGACTGTACGCGCGCCGCGCGCTTCCAGAACCCGCATGGCGGCGTCGAAGGCCTGCTGCACCTCAGGATCGGCACCATCGAAAAAGAAATTGGTAGGTAAGCCGATGACCATGCCGCGGATATCGCCATCGAGGGCGGCCTCGTAATCCGGAACTGGCTCGCTGGAGGATGTCGGATCGGCCGGATCATACCCGGCGATGACGCGCAGCAGGCGAGCACAGTCGCGCGCAGTCCGGGCGAGCGGCCCGACATTGTCGGCACTGAAGGAGAGCGGCATGGCGCCGTGACGCGAGACGCGGGTCTGCGTGGCCTTGATTCCCGTCACCCCGCAGATCGAGGCGGGCAGCCGGATCGAGCCGCCGGTATCGGAGCCAAGCGCGCCGTAGATGAAGCGGGCAGCGACCGCCGCGCCTGAGCCCGACGAGGATCCGCCGGTGCAGTAGTCGAGCCCCCAGGGATTGTGGCAATGGCCGAAGTGCGCGTTGTGGCCCGTCGGGTTTTGCGCGAACTCCGCCATATTGAGAGTGCCGAGTGTCACCGAGCCCGCCTGCTCGAGGCGCTCGATCGCCGTCGCCGTGTAGGTTGGCCGAAAGTCCTTGCGGATTTTCGAGCCGCATGTGCAGGGCTTGCCGGCCCGGTAGTACATGTCCTTGTGTGCCAAAGGCACGCCGTGCAGGCAACCCAATGTCCGTCCCGCCTTGCGCAGCTTGTCGAGACCCTCGGCGGCAGCAAGGGCCTCGTCGCGATCGAGCGCAATGGCGGAGTTGATCGCCTTGTCGCCGGCATCGAAGGCCGAAAGCGCAGCCTTCGTCAGATCGACCGAGCTGATCTCGCCCTTGGCGACCCCGTCGCAGGCTTCAACCAGCGTCAACTGCGTCAGCGGCGACGGCACCTGTCGAGGCTTCTTCATGGGTTTCTCTCCTTGGTCTCCTGCAACGCCGCCTCGAAGCTCGATGGCTCGTCCTCGAAAGCCAGCTCTCCGCGCAGTTTCTCGAAGCCGCGCAGCACGTCGCCAAGTCCCGTGGCGAACTCCTCGCCGGCCGAGTTGGGCGGCTTCACGGTCGACCACGTCGCAGCCTGCTCCTTGACCAATCGCTCGATTTTCTTGGACATGGTCACTCCCGTTTGTCGACCTGGAAACTCTGCTGCAGCCGCTATGGGCACCCACAACAATAAGTGCGTCACTCCATGGCGGAAAGCGTGGGAATTCGATGGTTGCCAGCACGCCCGGCATTGCACTTATTGTTGCGGGATCCCTTAAAGCGCTGGCCGACGCTCTTTCCACGATGTTGCCGTCTCGTAGGCGTGGCCCGCTCTGAGCACCAGCGCGTCCTCGAACGGCCGGCCGACGATCTGCAGCGACAGCGGCAGGCCAGTCCCACTGAAGCCGTTGCACAGCGCAAGTGCGGGGAGGCCAGAGATGTTAAACGGCATGGTGAAGTTTGGCGTCTCGAAGGAGCTGTAGCTCCCTACCTCGGTGAGGCGAGGCGCCGGGACCGCCGCCGTCGGCAGCACCAAGAGGTCGACCTCGGTCATGACTTTGGCCATTTTCTCTTGTAGCTCGCGGCGGAACCGGATCGCGCTGATATAGTCCGCCGCCGTGAAGAATGCGCCTAGTCCAATCCGGTCGCGGAAATTCTTGCCGTAGTCGTTATACCGCGTGCGCAGCCACGGCTCGTGCACGGTATAGGCCTCGGCAACGAGGATCAGCCAGCCGCAGGCGTTCCAGTCCTGCAGCTGCGGCAGCGTCACGTCGCGAACCGATGCACCGAGCTGGCGCAGGACCCCGATCGAGGCCTCCATCGCGGCTCCGACCTCGGGCGCCACTTTCATATCCTTCTCGAAGAAGTGGCGGATGACGCCGATGCGTTGGCCCTTGATGCCGCCATCGAGTCCCGCCCGATAGTCGGGGATCGCCACCTTGGCGCTCGCGGGATCTGCGGGATCGTGGCCCGCCATTGCCTGCAGCAGTATCGCGCAGTCCTCGACGGTCCAGGCGAGCGGGCCGGAATGGTCGAGCGTGAAGGCCAGCGGCTGGATGCCGGTGCGACTGACGAGGCCGTAGGTCGGCTTGATGCCGGCGAGCCCGCAGTAGGCGGCCGGCAGGCGGATCGAGCCGCCCGTGCACGAGCCAGTCCCACCGAGCACGAAGCCGGCTGCCACGGCCGCCCCGGTGCCGCTCGACGAGCCTCCGGGAAAGTGTTCCCTCGCCCAGGGATTGCGCGCCGGCGGCCAGGGCAGATCGAAGCTCGGCCCACCGACCGCAAACTCGTGCGTCGCGAGCTTGCCGAGCATGACGATCCCGGCCTCGGCCAGTCTTGCGACCGTGAATGCGTCACGCGCCGGCACGTAGTCCTGCAGCAGCTTCGAGTGGCACGTCGTCGGGATGCCCGCGGTCTCGTAAATGTCCTTGTGCGCAAAAGGGATGCCATGCAGAGCCCCGCGTCGCCGTCCCGCCTTGATCTCGGCCTCGGCAGCGCGCGCCGAGGCAAGGGCCCGCTCGCGCTCGAGGCGGATGAAGGAATTGAGCTTCGGCTCGTGCCGGTCGATGCGCTCGAGACACGCCTCCGTCAACGCCACCGGCGAGAGGCGGCCCTCAGCTATCGCCGCCGCGGCGCCAGCAATCGTGGGAATGCTGGTCATGGCGATCCCCCTGTCTTGGCCGCCGGCTTGAAGATCACCGCAGGCTCGACCTCGCGCGGCCGCATGCCACCGGCGCGGACCCGCTCGGCAATCGCCTCGACGTAGCCATAAGCCCCATAGAGCTCGCTTTTCTGGGACTCGCTCAGCGGCAAGCCACTTCTGCGGACCAACGCTTCGAAATCGTCACGACTGATTTTGGGATTTGGTGCGGGCATCGCGCTCTTCCTTCGCGGCGAGTCTCCAACGGTACCCTCCGACGCGAAGATATGGCAAGCGCCGATAACGCCGCAAAGGTGAACCCGTGAGGTCAAAAAATAGAAACGGCCGAGAAACCAATGAGTTGGGTGGGGTCGGATAGCAATGCCTGAGGTGGCCCGTTCCAATTTTTCGGACGGCCCTTGATGCCGTCGCCGGGGAAGCCAGGGGACGGTTATGGATTGGGCGCGCATCCTAGCCTACGTGACGGGGACGGTGGACCAGGAGTTGCTGGGGCGGAACGAATACCTGGCGGCCGAAAACCGGATCATGAAGGCCCAGCTGAATGGTCGACTGAAGCTGTCGGACGCCGAGCG
>JABMNB010000035.1 GCA_013205335.1 Rhodospirillales bacterium | reverse complement strand
GATCACGGTCGTGCAGGAAACCCGCAGCGAACGCGTGCTCGCGGCGTTGCGCGATCAGGCGAGTCCTCGCGCGCTCGTGATCCGCGACGCTCAGCGACTGCGCATCCCGGGCCGCGAGGTGGTGCGGGGCGATACGATCGTGCTGCTCGAGGGCGACCGCATTCCGGCGGATGCGGTCCTCGTTTCCGCCAACAGCCTCGTGGTCGACGAATCGCTGCTCACCGGTGAATCGGTTCCTGTCAACAAGAGCGCCGCCGAGACGCCGGCCGCCATGGTGCGGCCGGGTGGCGAGAACACGCCTTTTCTCTATTCGGGCACTCTTGCCGTGCACGGCGAGGGCTTTGCGATTGTGCAGGCGACCGGGCCGAACAGCGAACTCGGTCGCATTGGTCAATCCTTGAAGGCGATCGCACCGGAAACGCCGCGGCTGCAGGTTGAAACCCGGCGTCTCGTCCGGATTTTCGCCGCGGTTGGAATCACCGCCAGCCTGGTCGTCGTCCTGGTTATCGGCTTCTTGCAGGGCGACTGGCTGCAGGCCGTGCTCGGGGGCATCGCGCTCGGCATGTCGCTCCTGCCGGAGGAGTTTCCCCTGGTGCTCACGGCGTTCATGGTCATGGGCGCCTGGCGCCTGTCGCGCTTGCGGGTTCTGACACGTCGCGCTTCCGCCATCGAGATGCTCGGGGCTGCGACGGTGCTTTGCACCGACAAGACGGGCACGCTGACCGAAAACCGCATGAGCCTGGTCGAGGTTCGCACACACGGGACGATATGGCGGGCCGGGCAGGGCCTGCCTGACGCCGAAGCTGCGACGCTGCTCGAGGTGGCGCTGCTCGCGAGCTCGGCCGAGCCCACGGACCCGATGGAGAAGGCCCTTGCAGGCCAGGCCGGCCGAACCCCGGAGGGTGCGGCAGAGCGCGGAGAGGTAACGGTCCTGCGTCGGTATGGCCTCCAGTCCACGCTCCTGGCGATGAGCAATGTCTGGCAGGGCGAGGATTCCCGCCGGCATGTGGCGACGAAAGGCGCCCCGGAGGCGGTCGGCTCCCTCTGTCGGCTCGACACGGCGGGGCTGGCGTGGCTGCAGCGCGCGGTCGATGAAATGGCAGCTGAAGGCGTGCGGGTGCTGGGCGTCGCGCAGGCGCGATTGCCGGAGGGCCCTTTGCCGGACACGCAGGCGGCCTTCGATCTGCAGTTCCTCGGCCTGGTGGGATTCGCCGATCCGCTCCGCGACAACGTGCCGGCGGCCATCCGCGAATGCCGCTCGGCGCAGATCAGGGTGGTGATGATTACGGGCGACTATCCGGCCACGGCGCGCGCGATCGCCGAGCGTGCCGGCCTCGAAGCCGGCGAGATCCTGCGGGATGTCGCGGTGCTCACTGGTGGCAAAGTCATTTCCGAGGAGTTGGGGCTGAAGCTGGAGAGCGTGTCGATCGACGACCTCGGCACGGCCAAGTGCGTCGTCATCGACAAGGATGGCACGACGATCGTCGTCGGCGGCGGCGCGAAGGATGTCATCGAGGGAAGGGTCGCCGCCATCCGACGCGAGATCGAGGCTTCCACCAGCGACTACGACAAGGAGAAGCTGCACGAGCGGCTGGCCAAGCTTTCGGGCGGCGTCGCCTCTGACCCCGCACGGCCGCACCTGCTGGCGCACCGACGGCAACAGCCCGGTCAGGATCGCCCGGGATTCGGCCGTCGTGTTCCTCTCCCGCTCCGGGTTGACGACAACCAAAGGTTGGCACGTTTTTGATGAACGATCCCGGCGCCTGACCTAAATCCCCTCACAGATGCGACCGGGGTGGTCGGCAATGCGGTGCTACCTGACCGTGGGCCTGCCCGCAGGTGCGGCACCAAATCCACAAGCCTATGGCAAGAGTATCTCAAGAACAGAAAGGCCCCTGAGTAGTGGGAGAAGGAACGGCTGCGACCGTCCCTCATTACTACTAATCAGTCAGTAATATAGGCTACATCTTTATTCCGGAAGAAGGCGCGTACCAGCGCCGGGTTCTCCCCGATCGCCTTCATCTGCGCATCGATGCAATCCTGCAGG
>JABMNB010000034.1 GCA_013205335.1 Rhodospirillales bacterium | reverse complement strand
TCGGCGGCGGCCTTCACCAACCTCACTCACGAGCATCTCGACTATCATCTCTCGATGGACGCCTACTTCGCGGCCAAGGCGCGCCTGTTCGAGGTCCTGCTGCCGACGGGCGGCACGGCCGTCGTCAATGCCGACAGCGATCGCGCTGAAGCCCTGGAAAAGATCTGCGCGCGACGCGGCATCCGCTTCTGGACCTACGGTGCGACGGGCAGGGAATTCCGCCTGCTCGCCGACCATCCGACGCCGGCGGGCCAGCGGCTTGTTCTGGAACTCCTCGGCACGCGTCACGAAATGGAACTGCCGCTGGTCGGCGGCTTCCAGGCGTCGAATGCGCTGGCCGCGCTCGGCCTCGTGGTCGCCACGGGTGGCGATCCGGCACGCGCCGTCGAAGCTCTTGCCCATCTGACAGGCGCGCCCGGCAGATTGCAGCTGGTGGCCCGTCATCGCTCGGGCGCCGCTGTCTATGTCGACTACGCCCACAAGCCCGAGGCGCTGGAGACGGTACTGCGCACTCTTCGGCCCTTTGCACCCGGCAAGCTGGTCGTCGTGTTCGGCTGCGGGGGCGATCGCGATCGCGGCAAGCGTCCGGTGATGGGCGAGATCGCCACGCGCATCGCCGACCTCGCGATCGTGACCGACGACAATCCGCGCAGCGAGGAGCCGGCCGCGATCCGGGCCGAGATCGTGCGCGGCATCGCCGACGACCGTCGCAACTGGATCGAGATCGCCGAAGGCCGCCATTCTGCCATTGCCGCGGGCATGGCGGCGCTGTCGAGCGCCGACGACCTGCTGCTGATCGCCGGCAAGGGCCACGAGACCGGCCAGACGATCAAAGGCGTCACGCATCATTTCGACGACGCCGAGGAGGCGCGCAGGCTGGCCGGAGGCGGTGCGTGAGCGCGCTGTGGACCTCAGACGAAGTGCAGGCGGCGCTGGCGGCGGCCTCGATCACCGCGCCGTTCGAAGCCGAGGGCGTTACGTTCGACAGCCGCGCCGTCGGGAAGGGCGATCTCTTCTTCGCGCTGAGCGGCGAGACCACCGACGGTCACGGCTTCGTCGCCGACGCCCTGTCGCGTGGCGCCGCGGCGGCCGTCGTGTCGCGTGACGTCGATGGCGCGCAGGGCACACTGGTCCGCGTTCCGGACACGATGAAAGCCCTGGTCGACCTCGGCCGCGCGGCGCGCCGCCGCAGCGAGGCGCGCATCGCGAGCGTCACCGGTTCGGTCGGCAAGACTAGCACCAAGGATGCGTTGCTGGCGATGCTGTCGGCGCAGGCGCCGACCTGCGCCAGCGTGGCCAGTTACAACAACCATGTCGGCGTGCCCGTGAGCCTCGCGCGACTGACGGTGGACGCGCGCTTCGGCGTGTTCGAGATCGGCATGAACCATCCCGGCGAGATCGAGCCGCTCGCCCGCCAGGTCGCGGCGCATGTCGGCGTCGTCACCAACGTCGGACCGGTCCATATCGGCCACATGGGCAGCGAGGAAGCGATCGCCGACGAGAAGGGCTGCCTGTTCGCCGGCATGGCGGATGGCGCAGTAGCCGTGCTCAATCGCGACGATCGGCATTATGAGAGGCTCGCCGGAAGAGCCCGTCATTTCGGTGTTTCCCGCATCGTCGGCTTCGGCCGCGGCGAGGCCGCGGAGGCCCGTCTTGTCTCGTGCAGCCTGCAGGATTCGGGCAGCGACGTTGCAGCCTTGATCCATGGTCACCGGATCGAGTATCGGCTGGGCGCGGCAGGCGAGCACTGGGCGCTGAACAGCGTCGCGGCGCTCGCCGTCGTCGAGGCGCTCGGCGCGGACGTGGTGAAGGCGGCGGCGACGCTCGCTGGTGTGAAGGCCTCGCCGGGCCGTGGCGCACGCCGGACGCTGAAGTTCGGTGCCGGCACGATCGAGCTGCTGGACGAGAGCTACAACGCCAACCCGGTTTCGGTGCGGGCCATGCTCGCGGTCCTGTCTCGAACCAAGCCGCAGGCGGGGGGGCGCCGGGTGCTGGCGCTGGGCGACATGCGCGAGCTGGGCGAGGGTGCGGATGCCTACCACGCAGGGCTCGCCGATGCCGTGGCCGCCAGCGGTGCGGCGCAGGTCTTCCTGTGCGGCCCGCATATGGAGGCTCTGTGGCAGCGGCTGCCGCCGTCGCAGCGCGGCGCGCATCGGCCGGATTCAGCTGCGCTGGTGGGCGACGTCGCCGGCGCACTCGAGGCAGGCGACGTGGTCGCGGTGAAGGGTTCGCTGGGTTCAAAAATGAAAATCGTCGTGGACGCCGTCGTGGCGGCCAGCGGCGGCGAGGCGGGACGCTAGAATGTTTTACAACTTTCTCTATCCGCTGGCGGACCAGTTCACGCCATTCAACCTGTTCCGGTACCTGACGTTTCGGTCGATCGCCGCGTTCCTGACAGCGCTGGTGCTGAGCTTCCTGATCGGCGGCGCGCTGATCCGCTGGCTGCGCAGCAAGCAGAAGCAGGGACAGCCGATCCGCGACGACGGCCCGGCGAGCCACCTGATGACCAAGAAGGGCACGCCGACGATGGGCGGGCTGCTCATCCTGATCACTCTGTCGGTCGCCACGCTCCTGTGGGCCGACCTCACCAATCGCTACGTCTGGATCGTGCTGGGCGTCACGCTCGCCTTTGGCGCGGTCGGACTGCTGGACGATTTCCTGAAGGTCACCAAGCGCAACACCAAGGGCGTTCCGGGAAAGCTGAAGCTTGGTCTGGCGGTCGTGGTCTCCGGTATTGCCGTCTATCTGATCGCCCAGGCGTCGCCCGCGCCGCTGCGTTATGCGCTGGCCCTGCCATTCCTCAAGGACGTGCTTATCCCGCTCGGCGCCGTCGGCTTCATTCTGTTCGGCGTGCTGGTGATCGCCGGAACCTCGAACGCCGTCAACCTTACCGACGGGCTCGACGGGCTGGCCATCGGGCCGGTCATCATGGCCTCGGCGGTGTTCGGCCTGATCGCCTATGTCGTGGGCAACACGATCCTCACCAACTACCTCTACCTCCATCATGTGCCGCGCTCGGGCGAACTGGCGGTGCTGCTGGCGGCGCTGGTCGGCGCCGGCCTCGGCTTCCTGTGGTTCAATGCGCCCCCCGCCATGGTCTTCATGGGCGACACCGGCTCGCTGGCGATCGGCGGCGCGCTGGGCGCGGTCGCGGTCGTCACCAAGCACGAGATCGTGCTGGCGATCGTGGGTGGCCTGTTCGTGCTCGAAACCGTCTCGGTGATCGTCCAGGTCCTGTCCTTCAAATGGACCGGCCGCCGCGTCTTCCGCATGGCGCCACTGCATCACCATTTCGAGCAGAAGGGATGGGCCGAGCCCACCATCGTCTTCCGCTTCTGGATCATCGCCGCCATTCTGGCAATGGCCGGCCTGGCGACCCTGAAGCTCCGGTGAACGGATGATCGATCTCGCCGTCCTCGAGGGTTCGTCGTTCGTCGTGCTGGGGCTCGCGCGCTCCGGCCTGGCGACCGTGCGCGCCCTCAGGGCAGCCGGGATCGAGTGTATCGCCTGGGACGACAGTGCCACGTCGCGTGACGCGGCGGCACAAGCCGGAGCCCGGATCGCCGATCCGGTGACGATCGATTGGTCGGAAATCGCGGCGCTCGTGATCAGCCCGGGCATTCCCAGCACGCTGCCGGCGCCGCATCCCGTCGCGGTCGTGGCGCGCGCCGCCGGCAAGCCGATCATCTGCGATGTCGAGCTGCTGGCCCGGGCGCAGCCCGAGGCGCAGTTCGTCGCCATCACAGGCACCAACGGCAAGTCGACGACGACGGCGCTGATCGGCCACATCCTCCAGCAGGCCGGTGCGCGCTGCGAAGTCGGCGGCAATATCGGCCGCGGTGCGCTCGATCTCGCGCCGCTCGGCAAGGGCGGCCTCTACGTGCTGGAGCTCTCCTCCTACCAGCTCGAGCTGCTGGAGACCTTCCACGCCGACATCGCGGTGTGGCTCAACATCACGCCGGACCATATCGATCGCCATGGCGATATTGCGGGCTACGTGGCCGCCAAGAAGAACATCTTTGCCCGGCAGCGCGCCGGCGATTGCGCCGTGATCGGCACCGAGGACGAGCCGTCGCGCGCCGTCGAGCGCGAGATGACGGCGCGTGCCGGCATCGCCTGCGTTCCGGTGGCGCTCGATCGGCCGATCGCCAACGGCATTTCCTACCGCGCCGGCATGCTGGTCGATGCCGACGGCTACACGGTCGACTTCTCCGACGTGCTCACCCTGCCGGGCGACCACAATGCACAGAACGCGGCCTGTGCCTGGGCGGTTTGCCGCTGGCTCGATGTGCCGCGCGAGACGATCGTCGCCGGACTGAGGACCTATCCAGGTCTGCCGCATCGCCAGGAGCGCGTCGCCGCCGTCGGCAGCGTCGTCTACATCAACGACAGCAAGGCCACGAACGCCGACGCCACGGCGCGGGCGCTGTCGAGCTACGACGATATTTATTGGATCCTCGGCGGCCAAGCGAAGGAAGGCGGCGTCGCGCCGCTCGGCTCATACTTCGACCGCATCCGCCACGCCTTCCTGATCGGCGAGGCCACCGAGCTTTTCGCGGGACAGCTCGACGGCAAGCTGCCCTACAGCCGCTGCGGCGATCTGCAATCTGCGCTGGATGCCGCGCACGCGCTCGCGCAGCGCGAGGCGGCGGGTCCTGCCGTCGTCCTTCTGTCGCCCGCCTGCGCCTCGTGGGACCAGTGGAAGAGTTACGAGCATCGCGGCGATGCGTTCCGGGCCATGGCGCGGGCGCTGCCGGGCGCCGAGAGTTTGGGGAGGGCGGCTTGATCCAGGTTCCGCGCGACGATCGCAGTGTGATCGGCCAATGGTGGTGGACCGTCGATCGCTGGTCGCTCGGTGCGATCCTGGCGATCATGGCCTTCGGCGTCATGCTGACGCTGGCCGCGTCGCCGCCGGCCGCCGAGCGCATCGGCGCCGACTCCTTCCTCTTCGCGAAGCGGCAGTTCCTGTTCCTGCCGCTCGCGCTCGTCGTCATGCTGGCGATCTCGCTCGCCTCGCCGCGGCATGTGCGACGCCTGGCATTGCTCGTCTTCTGCGGCAGCATCGTGCTGCTGGCCGCCACCTTCGTGATCGGCGTCGAGATCAAGGGTGCGCGGCGCTGGATTGCGGTGCCCGGACTTTCGAGCCTGCAGCCGTCGGAATTCGTGAAGCCGAGCCTGGCCGTGATTTCGGCGTGGCTGCTGGCGCAGAGCCGCACCGAGCGGCGTGCCCCCGGGTATCTCCTGTCGACCGTGCTGGTCGGCGGCGTGCTGGCGCTGCTGGTGATGCAGCCCGATCTCGGCATGAGCGTCGTCGTGGCCGCCGTGTGGGCCGTCCAGCTCTTCGTCGTCGGACTGCCGATGTGGGTCGCGGGCTTAGGCGCTGTGGCTGGTGCCGGCGGTCTGGTCGGCGCCTACTTCCTGTTCAGCCATGTGCGCAGCCGCTTCGACCGGTTTCTCGATCCGTCGTCGGGCGACAATTATCAGGTCAACACCTCGCTCGAGGCCTTCATGAACGGCTCGCTGTTCGGTCGCGGGCCGGGCGAGGGCACGGTGAAGGCGCAGCTTCCCGATGCCCATACCGACTTCGTCATGGCCGTGGCCGGCGAGGAGTTCGGCCTCATCGTCTGCCTGATGATCCTTGGCCTGTTTGCCTTCGTGACCTTGCGCTCGATGGCGCGCGCCTCGAAGGAGACAAGCCTGTTCATCACCCTGGCGGCTACCGGCCTCGCCGTTCAGTTCGGCCTGCAGGCCGCCATCAACATGGGCTCGACGATCCAGCTCATTCCCGCCAAGGGCATGACCCTGCCGTTCATCTCCTATGGCGGCTCCTCGGCGCTGGCGATGGCGATCTGCATCGGCATGATGTTGTCGCTCACGCGCGAGCATGCCGGCTTGAGGGAGGCCGTTTGATGGCGGCTGTGCGCCCCGTGGTCCTGGCAACCGGCGGCACCGGCGGGCACGTGTTCCCGGCCGAGGCGCTGGCCGGCGAGCTCGAGGCGCGGGGCGTGCCGTTCGCCCTGATCACCGATTCGCGGGGCCGGCAGTGGCAGGGTGCGCTGTCGCGCCGGCCGATCCATTACATCCATTCTGCGAGCCCGACCGGCTCGATGGCACAGAAAGCGATGGCGCTTTTCTCGCTGGCTTTCGGCTTGTTCGACGCCTGGCGGGCGCTGGGCCGCATCGGTCCGTCGGCGGTGGTGGGCTTCGGTGGCTACGCGTCGGTGCCGACCATGCTCGCTGCCCGCCTGCGCCGCCTGCCGGCAATGCTTCATGAACAGAACGCCGTGCTGGGCCGCGCCAACCGCCTCGTGCTGGGCGGCGCTGGACGTGTTGCCACCTCGTTTGCCCGCACCCGCTACCTCGACGGCGATCCACGGGCGCAACTCGTCGGCAATCCGGTGCGCGAGAGCGTGCAGGCGCTGCGCGATTCGCCCTATCGTGCGCCGGGCGAAGGACGGGTGATCGATCTCCTGGTATTCGGCGGCAGCCAGGGCGCAGCCTCATTTGGCGAGGTCGTGCCTGAAGCCGTCCTTTCCCTTCCGCAGGCGCTGCGGTCTCGTCTGCGCATCGTTCAGCAATGCCGGCCCGAGAGCATCGACCGCGTGCGCACGAGCTACGTCAAGGCAGGTGTGGTCGCCGAGATGGCGCCGTTCTTCACCGATCTGCCGCGTCGCATCGACGCCGCCCATCTCGTGATCGGCCGCTCCGGCGCGTCGACGGTGGCCGAACTCGCCACGATCGGCCGTCCGTCGATCCTGGTGCCGTATCCTTATGCCGCCGACGATCACCAGACCGCCAACGCGCGCGCCTTCGAGGCAACGGGCGCCTGCATCGTGCTGCCTCATGCGTCTTTCTCCGCCGCCACCCTGGCCGGCCATCTCGTATCCCTGATCGACGAACCCCAGCGCCTTGCCTCGATGGCGGCGGCGGCCCACGCTGCAGGCCGTCCCGATGCCGCGGCGCGGTTGGCGGATGTCGTGGGTGAACTGGTCTCCCTTCCTCTCTCGCCTTCAGCTTCAGGAGTTGCCGCATGAGGGCGCTGCCGCTCGATCTCGGTCTCATCCACTTCGTCGGTATCGGCGGCATCGGGATGTCCGGCATCGCCGAGGTTCTGCACAATCTCGGCTACAAGGTGCAGGGCAGCGACGTCGCCGAGAGTGCCAATACCCGCCGCATCGCCGAGCTCGGCATGAAGGTGATGATCGGCCATCGCGCCGAGAATGTCGGCAACGCCCAGGTTATGGTCGTGTCGAGCGCCGTCAAGAAGGACAATCCCGAGGTACTTGCCGCGCGCACGCGCCATGTGCCGGTCGTGCGGCGCGCCGAGATGCTGGGCGAGCTGATGCGCCTGAAATGGTCGATCGCCGTCGGCGGCACGCATGGCAAGACGACGACCACCTCGCTGGTCGCCGCCATGCTCGATGCCGGCGGGCTCGATCCGACGGTGATCAATGGAGGCATCATCAATGCCTACGGCACCAACGCACGTCTGGGCGATGGCGACTGGATGGTTGTCGAATCCGACGAATCGGACGGCTCGTTCCTGCGTTTGCCCGCCACGATCGCGGTGGTGACAAATGTCGATCCCGAGCATCTCGACCACTACGGCACCTTCGACGCGTTGCGCGACGCCTTCGTGCGATTCGTCGAGAACATCCCGTTCTATGGCTTCGCGGTGCTCTGCTCGGACCATCCCGAGGTCCAGGCACTCATCCCGCGCGTCGCCGACCGCCGCATCATCACCTACGGAATCGGTGCCAACGCCGATGTGCGGGCCATCAACCTGAAGCTCGATCGCGGCGGCGCCGATTTCGACGTCATGGTCGAGCACCGCGCCACCAATGAATCGCGCATCATCACCGGCATGCGCCTGCCGATGTTCGGCCAGCACAATGTGCAGAATGCGCTGGCGGCCATCGCCGTGGCCCAGGAAATGGGCCTGCCGGACGATACGATCCGCCGTGCGCTCGGCTCCTTTGCCGGCGTCAAGCGGCGCTTCACCAAGACCGGCGAGGCGCATGGCATCACGGTGATCGACGATTACGGACATCATCCGGTGGAGATCGCGGCCGTGCTGCGCGCCGCCCGCCAGGCCTATGGCGGTTCGGGCCGGGTCATCGCCGTCATGCAGCCGCATCGTTATTCGCGTCTCGGGGCGCTGCGTGCCGAATTCGCCACCTGTTTTTCCGACGCCGATGCCGTGATCATCGCGGACGTCTACGCCGCGGGCGAGGCTCCCATCGAAGGCGTCAATCGCGACATGCTGGTGGGCCTCGTACAGCGGGCCGGCCATCGCGACGTGGCGCCGCTCGGTGCGCCGGGCGACCTGCCGGCCATGATCTGGCAGGTCGCGCGTCCGGGCGACGTCGTGGTCTGTCTGGGCGCCGGCAACATCACAGCCTGGGCCCATGCGCTGCCCGGCCAGATCCAGCAGCTCGCGGCAGAGAAAGCCGGTCCGCGCGCCATCGCCAACGATTCGGGCCCCCGCGGCGGGTCGGCTGCATGATGGCCCTCGCGACCTCGACACCCCACCTGATCGACCGGCTGCCCCGGCCGCGCGGACGGTTGACTTCCGACGCCGCGCTTGGTCCGCAGACCTGGTTGCGTGCGGGCGGGGCGGCCGAGGTCCTGTTCCGGCCGGCCGACGTGGAGGATCTCGCTTCCTTCATGGCCGGCCTGCCGTCGGACGTGCCGGTCACCGTCCTGGGCGTCAGCTCCAACATCCTCGTGCGCGACGGCGGCGTGAAGGGTGTCGTGATCCGCCTGCTGCGCGGCTTCACCGGCATTTCGGTCAACGGGCACGATCTCGTGGCCGGCGCGGGCGCCCTCGACCTCAACGTGGCGCTGACGGCGCGCGACCATGCGCTGGCGGGGCTCGAGTTCCTGAGCGGCATTCCCGGCACGATCGGCGGCGCACTGCGCATGAATGCGGGCGCCTATGAGGGCGACCTGGCGCAGGTCCTCGTCTCCGCCCATGCCGTCGATCGCGCGGGCAAGGTCCATGAGATCGCGGCGGGTGCGATGGGCTTCAGCTATCGCCACAGCGAAGCGCCGGCGGATTGGATCTTCACGTCGGCGCGGCTGCGCGCGACACCGGGCGACCAGCTCGTGATTGCCCGCCGCATCGCCGAGATCGACACCGCCCGCACCGACTCCCAGCCGCGTAGCCGCACCGGCGGCTCGACCTTCGTCAATCCGCCGGGCCGAAGGGCCTGGGAGCTGATCGACCAGGCCGGCTGTCGCGGATTGCGCATCGGCGAGGCCCAGGTTTCCGATAAGCACTGCAATTTCCTGATCAACCTGGGCGAGGCGACGGCGACCGACATCGAGGCGCTGGGCGAGGAAGTGCGTCGCCGCGTGCTGGAAAAGACGGGCGTGCAGCTCGAATGGGAAATCCGACGCATCGGCGAGGCGGCGACTGGCGGGAGAGCGGATCGATGAAGCGCGTTGCGGTCCTGATGGGCGGCTGGTCGCCCGAGCGCGAGGTCTCGCTGGTCAGCGGCAAGGCCTGCGCCGAGGGGCTGCGCGAAGCCGGGCACGACGTCGTCGAATACGACGTGAAGCGCGACCTGCGCGCCCTGGTCGAATTCCTGCGTCCCGCGAGCGGTGGCGGCCCCGATGTCGTCTTCAATGCCCTGCACGGGCGTTATGGCGAGGACGGCTGCATCCAGGGCGTCCTCGAGATCATGCGCGTGCCCTATACGCACTCCGGCGTGCTGGCCTCGGCGATCGCGATGGACAAGCCGATGGCGCGCCACGTCTTCACGTCGCTCGGCCTCAAGGTCGCCGACGGGAAGGTGATCGAGCGTCGCTCGCTCGCCTGGGGCGATCCGATGGTCCGTCCCTATGTCGTGAAGCCGATCGACCAGGGGTCGAGCGTCGGTGTCCATATCGTCCGAGAGGGCGACAACCTGGCCGCCGTCGAGGCCGCCGAGGCGGCCTTCGGCGAGCGGGTGCTGGTGGAGAATTTCGTGCCGGGCCGCGAGCTGACGGTAGCCGTGATGGACGACCATGCCGTTGCCGTTACCGAGCTGAGGCCGCGCACGCGATTTTACGACTACGAGGCCAAATACACCGACGGCATCACCGAGCATCTCGTGCCCGCGCCGGTGCCGCCCGAGGTCTACGAACTGGCCAAACAGTGGGCGCTCATGGCCCACGAGGCTCTGGGCTGCAACGGACTGAGCCGCGCCGACTTCCGCTGGGACGACACCCAGCCCGGCACGTCGGGTCTCGTCATCCTCGAACTCAACACCCAGCCCGGCATGACGCCGCTGTCGCTGGCGCCGGAACAGGCCAAATGGGCCGGCATCTCCTGGTCGCAGCTCATGACCTGGATGGTCGATCATGCGAGGCATCCGTCATGAGCGTCGCCAAGAAGCCCGCCGCCAAGGCCGGCGCCGCGCCGCGCCGCGACTACGACCGGCGCAAGAAGCGCGGGCCCGTCCGTAAGACCGGCCGCCCTTTCTGGAAGCAGCCGGTACTGCTCGGCGCCATCATTCTGCTGCTGGGCTGTGGCGGCGGTGGCGGCTGGTGGGCCTGGCGCGAGGGCTGGCTCGTAGAGGCGCAGAGCCGCTTCGACGCGATGTCGCGTAGCGTCGTCGGTGCCATCACGCCTTTTAAGCTCGCGGATGTCACGGTGGAGGGCCGCGACTATGTCGAGCGCAGCGCCTTGCTCGCGGCGCTGAATGTGAGCCGAGGCGACTCGCTTCTCGGCATCGACCTCCAGGCCTCGCGCAAGCGGCTCGAGGCGATCGACTGGGTCGAGTGGGCGACGGTCGAGCGCCGCCTGCCGGACACTCTCTATGTCACGATGAAGGAACGTCGTGCCGTCGCGATCTGGCAGAACGGCACTGAATACACGCTGATCGATGCGAACGGCCGCACGGTGCGGGCGAGCCGCATGCCGCCCGGCGCCGAGAAGCTCCTGCTGCTGGGTGGACCCGGCGCGCCCGACCATGTCGGCGACCTGCTGCTGCTGCTCACCTATGAGCCGACCGTGGCGCAGCAGCTCCGTTCCGCCGTCTGGGTCGGGCAGCGCCGCTGGAACCTGATCCTGAACAACGGCGTCGAGATCTGGCTTCCGGAGGAGGACGCCGTTGCGGCCCTCCAGCACCTCGCCAAGCTCGACGGCCAGCACAAGCTGCTGGCACGCGAATTCGGCGTCGTCGATTTGCGACTTTCCGACAAACTCTATCTCAGGAAGCGCAACCCGGGCGACTCACCGCCCGGGCCGGCGTAAGATTCAATGAACTCCAAAGTGTACGCGTAGGACGGGGGACATCGTGGCGAAGGCGAGAAATGGCGTCATTGCGGCGCTCGACATCGGAACGAACAAGGTCGTGTGTTTCGTGGCGCGCGTCGATGGCCAGGGCCTCCGTGTGGTCGGCATCGGCCACCAGCCAGCCCTCGGCATGCGCTCCGGCAACATCGTCGACATGGAGGCCGCCACGCGCGCCATCTCCTCGGCTGTGTCGACCGCGGAGGAAATGTGCGGTGAGCAGGTTCGCGACGTCATTGTCGGCGTGAGCGGCGGGTCGGCCGCTTCGCACAATCAGAGCCTCGAGGTAGCGATCGGGCATCACGAGATCGGCGAGCGCGACGTCCGCCGCGTCCAGCAGCACATCCAGCTTCCCGCCGAGACCGCCGACCGCGACATCATTCATTCCGCCGCGATCGGCTACACGGTTGATGGCACGCCGGTCCGCGACGCGCGCGGCATGTTCGGCGAGCGGCTGGGCGTCGATGTTCATTTGGTTACCGCCGCGAGCGGCGCGATGCGCAACCTGCAGGTTTGCGTGCGCCGCGCCCACCTCGAGATCGCCGACCGGGTTGTCGCGGCGCACGCCGCGGGGCTGAGTTCCCTCGTCTCCGACGAGCGCGACCTCGGTGTCACCCTGATCGACATGGGCGCCGGTACGACCTCGATCGCGGTGTTCTACGAAGGTCATCTCGTCCACGTCGATTCGATCCCGGTGGGCGGTGAGCACGTCACGCGTGACATCGCCCGGGGCCTGTCGACGCCGGTCGCTCATGCAGAGCGGATGAAGACGCAGATCGGCCGCGCCGTCATCAAGCCGAACGACGAGTACGACATCATCGACGTGCCGTTGATCGGCGAAGAGGATCGCACGCGGCCCAATCACATCCCGCGTTCGATTCTGGTCGGCATCATTCGTCCGCGAGTCGAGGAGACGTTCGAGCTCGTGCGCAGCCGACTCGAAGCGAGCGGTGTGGATAAGTTGGCCGGTGGACGGGCTGTTTTGGTCGGTGGCGGCTGTCAGCTCGACGGTGTGCCAGAGGTCGCAGCCGCGATTCTCAACAAGAAGGTCCGCACGGGTGCGCCGCTCAGGCTCGCGGGTCTTGCGGATTCCACTGGCGGGCCAGCGTTTTCTGCGGCGGCCGGTCTTCTGTCGTTCGCGCTCCATAATCACGCCGCTGCGCAAAGCCAATCGGCGCCCAACGAAGCGCCGGCGAGTCGGATCGGCCGGATTGGCAGTTGGATTAGAGATAACTTTTAGGCAATATGTTGTGCGGGATAAGGCAGATCCCACAGGCTATAGATAAAATTACAAGAAAAAGCCGGTGGCGGTGAAGGGTCTCTAGCGAAACAGGAGGTCCACGCTGTCGCTCCGGGCAGATTCCCCCTCGTTTGCGTGGAGAAAGCCGAAATGACAATCAACCTCAGTCTCCCTCAGCAAGAGTCGGAGATTAAGCCGCGCATTACCGTCGTCGGTGTCGGTGGCGCGGGCGGAAACGCTGTCAACAACATGATCAGCGCTGCGCTGGAAGGCGTGGAGTTCATCGTTGCGAACACGGATTCACAGGCGCTCAGCCAATCGCTCGCCGACCGGCGGGTACAGCTCGGCATCACCATCACCCAGGGATTGGGCGCCGGTGCGAGGCCCGAGGTCGGCCGTCAGGCCGCCGAGGAAGCGTTGCCCGAGATCCTCCAGCTCCTCGACGGCGCCAACATGGTGTTCGTCACCGCTGGTATGGGCGGCGGTACCGGCACCGGTGCGGCGCCCGTCATCGCCGCCGCCGCGCGCGAGCAGGGCATCCTCACCATCGGCGTCGTGACCAAGCCGTTCCACTTCGAAGGCCGCCGCCGCATGCAGTCGGCCGAGCAGGGCATCACCGAACTGGAGAAGGTGGTCGATACGCTGATCGTCATTCCCAACCAAAATCTGTTCAAGATCGCCAACGAGAAGACGACGTTCGCCGACGCCTTCAAGATGGCCGACGACGTGCTGCACATGGGCGTGCGCGGCGTCACCGATCTGATGGTCATGCCGGGCCTCATCAATCTCGACTTCGCCGACATCCGCACCGTCATGGGCGAGATGGGCAAGGCGATGATGGGCACGGGCGAGGCGGAAGGTCCGGATCGCAGCCGTGTCGCGGCCGAGTCCGCGATCTCCAACCCGCTGCTGGAAGATCATTCAATGAAGGGCGCGAAGGGCGTTCTCATCAACATCACCGGCGGCCTCGACATGACGCTGCACGAAGTCGACGAAGCGGCCAACCGCATCCGCGAGGAAGTGGATGGCGACGCCAACATCATCTTCGGCTCGACGTTCGATGCGACGATGGATGGCCGCATGCGTGTGTCGGTGGTTGCCACCGGCATCGCTGCCCTGGCCGCCCAGCAGCCCGCGCCGAACTACCTGTCGCTCGACATGAATCGGCCAATTCAGACCGGCCAGCCGGCGCTCAGCCGTCCGGCCGCACCGCCGGTCGGCCGTGTCGTCATGCCGGCCGCTGCCACGGCTGCTCCGACGATGCCGGCCGCGCCCGTTGCTCCGCCGCTGGCGGCCGTTGCTCCGCCGCCCGCGCCGATCGCAGCCGCCGTATCGGCAGCGCCGATGATGGCGTCGATGCCGACGGCTGCTCCCGCTTACGAGGCGCCGATTGCCTCCGTCATGGAAGCGCCTGCCGTCGAAGCAGCGCCGGCTGCCGCGGCGCCCGCGCCGATCCCGGCGCCCGTTGCCGCGGCGCCGGCCCCTGTTGCAGCGCCCGCGCCGGCAGCACCCCAGCGTCCGGTGGTCGACGAGAACGACTGGCGCATAAGCCGTCCCTCTACGGCGAAGGCGCCGGTCCGGGCCGAACCCGTCGCGCGACCGATGGCCGCCCGCCCGGCCACCGACAATCGTGCGCCGAACCTGTTCCAGCGCATTACCGGTGCTTTCTCGGCCCCGAAGCCCACCACGGCAGCGGGCGCAGCAGCGGCTGAGCCGGCCGTCGCGCGTCCGGCGGCGCCTGAAAATGTCGTCGCGGTGGCACCAAAAGCCCCTGTTTCACGCCCAGCGCCGGTTCAGACCTCGATCAGCCTCGACGTCACGGAGCGTGCGAAGCCCGCACGCGATGACGACGACCTGCAGATTCCGGCTTTCCTGCGGCGGCAAGCCAACTGACGTAGGAGTTTCTGCTCTTCACGCATACTCTGAGGGGCCGCGCGGCCCCTCTTTTTTTCGCTGGCGCGTGATATAACGCGCTGGCACGAAGTTTTTTGCGGATGGGACATGTCGAAGTTGGTTGTGGGTAAGGGCCGGCGCATCGTAGCGGGGCTGGCGCTGTCACTGGCGGCGTTCGGGCTTTCCGCATGCAGCGGTTCGGACGACGACAAGTACGTCGAGCAGCCTGTCGAGCAGCTCTATAATCGCGGCCTCGATGCTCTCGGCCAGCAGGAATACAAGACGGCGGCCAAGAGCTTCGAGGAGGTCGATCGCCAGCATCCCTATTCCGTCTGGGCGACCAAGGCCCAGATCATGGCGGCCTTCGCCTACTACCAGTCCAACAAGTACGACGAGGCCATCATCGCGCTGGATCGCTTCATCCAGCTCCATCCCGGCCATCGCGACCTGCCCTACGCCTACTATCTGAAGGCGCTCTGCTTCTATGAGCAGATCTCCGATGTGGGCCGCGACCAGCGCACCACCCAGCAGGCACTCGATGCCCTGGCTGAGGTCGTGAAGCGCTTCCCCGAATCGCCCTACGCCCGCGATGCACGCCTCAAGGTGGAACTCTGCATCGACCATCTCGCCGGCAAGGAGATGGCTGTCGGCCGCTACTATCAGCAGAACCAGCAGTATGTCGGCGCGATCAACCGCTACCGTGTGGTGATCGAACGCTACCAGACCACGACGCACGTGCCGGAGGCGCTGCACCGTCTGGTCGAGACCTATCTCTCGCTGGGCGTGAAGAGCGAGGCCCAGGAAGCCGCGGCCGTGCTCGGCTTCAATTTCCCCGGCAGCGAATGGTATCAGGACAGCTACTTCCTGATGACCGGCGAGGGCACTCGGCCGCCTGACGAGAAGCGCGGCTGGTTCTCCAGCATCTTCTGACCGCCCGGCATGCTTGCCACGCTTTCGATCCGCGATTTCGTGCTGATCGAGAAGCTCGACCTCGATTTCGCCCATACCGGCGGTCTCGGTGCGCTGACCGGTGAGACCGGCGCCGGCAAATCCATCCTGATTGACGCGTTGAGCCTGGCGCTCGGTGCCCGCGCCGAATCGGGCGCGGTGCGGCGCGGCGCAACACAGGCTTCGGTTTCGGCCTCATTCGAGGTGCCGGACGACCATCCCGCCCATGGGATCCTCGCCGAACAGGGATTCGACGGCGAGGATGTTCTGACGTTGCGGCGCATGATCGGGGCCGACGGCCGGGGACGTGCCTTCGTCAACGACCAGCCGGCCTCGGTCGCGCTCCTGCGACGGTTGGGCGACACGCTGGTCGAGATTCAGGGACAGATGGAGCAACACGGACTGCTCGACACCGCGACGCATCGTGCCTCGCTCGACTCCTTCGCCGGTCTCGAGAAGCAGGGCGCTGTCGTCACCTCCGCATGGTCAGCGTGGCGGGCAGCTGAGCAGGCTCACACTGATGCCCGGGCGACGGCCGAGGCGGCGCGGCGTGACGAGGAGTTCCTGCGCCATGCCGTGAAGGAACTGGAGACCCTTGCACCGAAGGCCGACGATGAGGAAACACTGGCGGGCGAGCGGCAATTGATGCGGGCCGGCAGCGCGCTTGGAGAAGCGGTCGCCCAGGCGCTGAGCGAGTTGGAACAGGGGCGCGGCGCCGTGGCCAGTCTCAGCACGGCGCATCGCGTCATCGAACGAAATGCCGACAAGGCCGCGGGACGACTCGATGCGCCGCTGGCGGCGCTCGATCGCGCGCTCAGCGAAGCCACTGAGGCGCAAGCCCAGCTCGAAATGGCACGGGATGCTCTGGATTTCGATCCGGCCCGGCTGGAGAAGATCGAGGAGCGACTGTTTGCGCTGCGCGCGGCGGCCCGCAAGCACAATGTCGGGGTGGCGGGGCTGGCCGCGCTCAAGGAGAAATTCTCTGACCAGCTCGCGGCCCTCGACGACGGTGAGGCCGGATTGAAGAAGATGGCTGCGGCGGCCAAGGGCGCGCGCACGGCCTATGTGACGGCCGCTGAAGTGCAGGCCGCCGCCCGGCGCAAGGGTGCGGCAAGGCTCGACAAGGCGGTGGCCGCCGAACTGGCGCCGCTCAAGCTCGAGCGCGCGAAGTTCGTCACGGAAGTGGCAGCGCTGCCCGAGGCGGACTGGTCGGCGGCCGGCAGCGATCGCGTACAGTTCACGGTGTCGACCAATCCCGGCACGCCGCCGGCGCCGATCGCCAGGATTGCCTCGGGCGGCGAACTCTCGCGCTTCCTGCTGGCGCTCAAGGTGTGCCTGGCCAAGGTGGGCGACGCGCCGACGATCGTGTTCGACGAGGTCGATTCCGGGATCGGCGGCGCCACCGCGGCCGCCGTCGGAGAGCGGCTGAAGCGGCTCGCCCGGGACGTTCAGGTGCTGGTGGTCACGCATTCGCCGCAGGTCGCGGCAGTCGCCGACCGTCACTGGCTGATCCGCAAGACCACGACGCGTACGGCGGCCAGCACCGACGTGCTGGCGCTGGACGCCAGGGGCCGCCGCGAGGAGATCGCGCGCATGCTGTCGGGAGCCGAGGTCACGGTCGAGGCACGTGCTGCCGCGGACCGGTTGCTGGCGACGGCAGTCTAGGGAGACGACGATGTCCCGTGCGGCGAAGGTCGTGGCGGCGCTCGAGGTCGAGAAGATGACCGAGCGGCAGGCCCGCAGTGAACACAAACGGCTGGCCGACGAGATCGTCCATCACGACAAGCTCTATCACGAGAAGGACGATCCGGAGATATCGGACGCCGAGTACGACAGGCTGCGCCAGCGGCTGAAGGCGATCGAGGCGCGCTTCCCGCAGATCGTCGACATGTTCAGCCCGACCCAGCGGGTCGCGCCGACGCCGACGACGTCCTTCGCCAAGGTGACGCATCGCCGGCCGATGCTGTCGCTGGACAATTGCTTCACCGATGAGGAGCTGCAGGATTTCCTCGACCGGGTGCGCCGCGGCCTGGAGCGCGAGACCAACATCGCACCCGACGACGAGATCGCGTTGAGCTGCGAGGCCAAGATCGACGGTCTCTCGATCAGCCTTCGCTACGAGGATGGCGAGTTTGTGCAGGGCGCGACGCGCGGTGACGGCACGACGGGTGAGGATGTCACGCCGAACCTCCGGACCGTGAAGGACATCCCGCACAGCTTCAAGGCGCACGCGACGCACAAGTTCCCGAAGTCGATCGACGTGCGCGGCGAAGTCTACATGGAGCGCAAGGCGTTCGAGGAGATGAACCAGCGGCAGGAGGAGGCGGGGGAGAAGACCTTCGCCAACCCGCGCAACGCTGCTGCGGGGTCGCTGCGCCAGCTTGACGCCGGCATCACTGCCACACGCCCCTTGCGCTTCTTCGCCTATGCCTGGGGCGAGGCGGAGCCGCGTCCATGGAGGACGCACAGCGAATATCTGAAGTTGCTCGGAGCTTGGGGCTTCAAGACCAATCCCCTGACGAAGCTCTGCCGGACGCCCGACGAATTGCGCGCCTTCTACGAGAAGATCGGCGTCGAGCGACCCTCGCTGCCCTACGACATCGATGGCGTCGTCTACAAGGTCGACCGGATCGACTGGCAGGAGCGGCTGGGTTTCGTGAGCCGTGCGCCGCGCTGGGCCACGGCGCACAAGTTCCCGGCGGAACAGGCGAGGACGCGGCTGAACGGCATCAACATCCAGGTCGGCCGCACCGGTGCGCTGACGCCGGTGGCCGATCTCGAGCCCGTCAACGTGGGCGGCGTCATGGTGGCGCGCGCGACCTTGCACAACGCCGACGAGATCGAGCGCCTGGACGTGCGCGTCGGCGACATGGTGACGATCCAGCGGGCCGGTGACGTGATCCCCCAGGTGCTGGGCTTCATCGCTGACGAGCGGCCGAAGAACGCAATGAAGTATCACTTTCCCGACCGCTGCCCCTGTCCGCTCGAGACCGAGGTGAAGGCCGAGGAAGGGGGTGTGGTTCGTCGCTGCTCGGGCGGTCTCGAATGTCCGTTCCAGCAGGTCGAGCGGCTGCGCTACTTCGTGTCGCGCAACTGCTTCGACATCGAGGGGCTGGGCGGCACGCACATCGAGAATTTCTTCAACGACGGCCTGCTCAAGGTACCGGGCGACATCTTCCGCCTGCACGAGCACGAAGCCGACATCAAGAAGCGCGAGGGCTGGGGCGACCTCTCGGTGCGCAACCTCGTCGCCGCAATCGAGGCGCGCCGAACCATCTCGCTTGATCGCTTCATCAACGCCATCGGCATCCCGCTGATCGGCGAGGCGACGGCCAAGATCCTGGCGCAGGAATATGGCGATGCCGATGCGTGGCTCCTCGAGATGCTGGCCGCTGCAAGGGAGCGCGAGGCGCATCCCGAGCCCGCGAAGAAGGAGAAAGCCGCCGAGACCATAGGGCCGAGCTATGGCCGGCTGTGCAATGTCGAGCAGATCGGCGTCACGACGGCGGACGCTATGTGCACCTTCTTCGGCGAAGGGCACAATGTCGAGATCATCCGCGACCTGCTGAAGCAGCTCTCGGTCCAGCCGGTCGAGCGGCGCGTCATCGCCGCCGATGCCAAGCTCAAGGACAAGATCGTGGTCTTCACCGGCGAACTTTCCACGATGACCCGCGACGCCGCCAAGGCGCGCGCCGAGGAACTGGGCGCCAAGGTCACCGATTCTGTCTCGAAGAAGACCAGCCTTGTCGTGGTGGGAGAGAATGCCGGCTCCAAGGCCCGCAAGGCGGCAGAGCTTGGCGTGCCGACGTTGACGGAAGAAGAGTGGGTGAAGCTCAGCGAGTAGCTTCAGCCCTGCGTTCTACCGCTGCGTCAGATCGGGCGAGTCGCCTCGGCAAGCCAGGTCCTCGTTGCCTCATCGACATTGGGTCCGACGGTTTCGCGTACCCGACGGTGATAGTTGTTGAGCCACTGCCGCTCGGCCTCGGTCAGCAGGCCCGTCTCGACGCAGGCGAGGTCGATGGGCGCCAGGGTCAGCGTCTCGAACTCGAGGTAGCGACGGTCGGCACCCTCGATCTCGATCTCTTTCACGGCCACCAGATTCTCGATGCGAATACCGTAGGCGCCGGTCTTGTAGTAGCCAGGTTCGTTGCTGACGATCATGCCGGGCTGCAGGGCGACCGAATTCGGCATCTTGGAGATGCGGTGCGGGCCCTCGTGCACGGACAGGTAGGCGCCGACGCCGTGGCCGGTTCCATGATCGTAGTCGAGGCCGACCTGCCACAGCGCATAGCGGGCCAGCACGTCGAGCTGCGAGCCGGTCGTGCCGACCGGGAAGCGCGCGCTGGCGAGTGCGATGTGTCCCTTGAGCACGCGCGTGAAGCGGTCGCGCATCTCGGGCGACGGCGTGCCGGTGGCGATGGTCCGCGTGATGTCGGTGGTGCCGTCGCGGTACTGGCCGCCTGAATCGACGAGGTAGAGGCTGCCGGGCTCGAGCGTGCGCTCGGTCGCTGCGGACGCGCGGTAATGCACGATGGCGCCGTTGGCACCGGCGCCCGAGATCGTGTCGAAGCTGAGATCGCGCAGCTTGCCGGTTTCCTCGCGCAAAGCCTGCAGCCGGTCCGACACCTCCATCTCGCGCAGACTTCCGGCGCTCGATTTGTGATCGAGCCAACCCAGGAAACGGCTGACCGCGGCGCCGTCGCGGCGATGCGCGGAACGGATACCTTCGAGTTCGACGGCGTTCTTGCAGGCCTTGGGAAGTGCGATCGGATCGGCGTCGCGCACCAGCGTCGCGCCCGCGGTCTGCAGACGGGTCGCGGCCCAGTAGGGCGCCGTCGACGTTTCGACGAGCACCCGCTTGCCCAGCTTGCCCAGCATGTCGAGCGCGCAGCCCATCTCCTCGGGCGGCGCCAGGGTCACGGCATTGCCCAGCCACGATACGGTGCGGTCTGGGATCTTGCGGCGGTCCATGTAGAGATCGACATGGCTGTCGGCATGGAGCAGCGCGAAACCCAGCGCGAATGGTGTGCGCGGGACATCGCCGCCGCGCACGTTCAGCAGCCAGGCGATCGAATCGGGGGCGGTGATCAGCGCGACGTCGGCGTTCTTGGCCACCAGGATCGAGGCAATGCGAGTGCGCTTGCTCTCGCTGGCCTCACCTGCGAACTCGACGGGATGCGGCAGCACGGGCGCGAGCGGCGCCGGCGGCCGTCCGTGCCACACCGAATCGACGGGGTTGGATTCGACCGGCACGAAACTGCCGCCGGCGCGCAGGCAGGCACGGGCGAAGCGATCGTAGCCGTCGACGGTCTGCAGCCAGGGATCGAAGCCGAGCTTGCCACCCTTGGGCAAATTCTCGGCGATCCATTGTTCGGTCGATTGTTCCGGAATCTGGTGCGGCGCGAAGGCCGCAAGATCGACCTGATCGCGGACGGCCAGAGTGTAGCGCCCGTCAATGAAGATAGCGGCGCGGTCGGCCAGCACGATGGCAAGGCCCGCCGAGCCGCTGAAACCGGTCAGCCAGCCCAGCCGCTGCGAGCGGCGTGGCACATACTCGCCCTGATGCTCGTCCGCCCGGGGCACGACGAACCCATCGAGGCCGCGCTGCTTCAACTCGGCGCGGAGATCGGCCAGGCGCGCGGGCGGGGCAGGGCTCGCCTGAAGCCCGTCGTCGGCGGCGGCAAGCTCTGCCCGCCACACAGACAGCGCTTTGGTCAATTCGGCATCAGCCGCCGGGTCGACCAGTTCGGTCCACTCCGGCCCGGACAGGCTTTCGGGGGCAGCGGCGATACCCCGCATCAGCGCGTCGAGCGCGGCAGGGTCGGCGGAGAGGCCGCGCTTGCGGAGGAGGGCGACGACGACGTCTAGAGCGGCGATCATGATCTGCGGGAGCCTACGCGGGGTGTCGAGGACAGGCAAATTGAGCAATATTCTTTCTTCCGCAATTGCGAAATGCTTTTATGTCATGCGCTATGCGCTGAACGCATACCGAACCTTCAAAGACCGCACTTATTGTTGTGACTCAGGGCTCTATATTTGCTGGGTGCGGCGCAGCATTGCCTATCGCGCCGCACAATAGAAGGAGAGACTCATGATGACCCAGCCGATTCGGACCTTTAAGGATCTGACCAGCGAAACTGCGCCGGCGGGGGGAAACGCAAATTCCAAGTTCGGTATCACGATCGACGATCGCCGTTTGCTCGAGCTGCGCGCCCGCTACGCGCGTGCCGAGTGGCTGGCGAACGCTCTGGGTGACGCGATCCTGTGGTTCGGCCGTCAATACGGCCGCGCCGTCGGCGGGATCAAAGCCGACCTGAAGCTGCGGGCTGCCGAGGCCCAGCTCCATCGCATGACCGACCGCGAACTGACCGATCTCGGCCTGTGCCGGGTCGACATCACCTCCGCGATCCGCGAGGCCGCCGAAGGCGTCGCCCCGCGCTTCGACGATGTCGGCGGACAGGTCACTGCGGCGAACCAGAACCTGCGCCGCGCGGCGTAGCCGACTGTTGAGTAGCGTAGCGTAAGCGTAAGGGGGCCGGCGAAAGCCGGCCCTTTCGTTTTGG
The DNA here is from genome assembly GCA_013205335.1 of Rhodospirillales bacterium. Classification (GTDB taxonomy): domain Bacteria; phylum Pseudomonadota; class Alphaproteobacteria; order Reyranellales; family Reyranellaceae; genus Reyranella. The sequence continues at coordinate 4,720 of JABMNB010000034.1, read as the reverse complement.
GCCTCAGCTTCGGCGCAGGACCAGGCTGCGCCACCATGCGCCCCCCGTTTCCAGATCGATGCGGCGCTCGAAGGTGAAGCCGCAGCGCCCATAGGTGGACACGATGAGCGCGGCCTGTTCGACCAGCAGGCCGCTCAGCAGCACACGCCCGCCGGGGCGGACCGCTGCGGCGAAGACTTCCGCGAGATCCAGCAGCGGACTGGCCAGGATGTTGGCTACGATCAGGTCGTAGGGTGCGCGGGCGGCCAGCGCTTCGGCCTGCAGTCCGGGGGACACGAAGAAGCTGCAGAGGTCGGGCACGCCGTTGAGACCTGCATTCTCGCGCGCGACGTCGACGGCTTCGGCATCGTTGTCGCCGCCGAACACGGGCCGTTTCCAAAGCTTGGCCATTGCGATGGCCAGGATGCCGCTGCCGCACCCCACATCGACGCCCTTGACCGTCTCCGCCGGATCGAGGGTCGCCAGCATCTCCAGGCATCCCCGCGTGGTGGCATGCGTGCCGGTGCCGAAGGCGAGACCGGCGTCGATGCGCAACGGCAAGAGCCCCGATGGCCTGCCCTCGGTCACGTGCGAAGGATGCACCCAGAAAGGGCCGACGGCGAAGGGCCGGAAAGAGCGCTGGTTCTCGGCCACCCAGTCGATGTCGGGCAGCTCTTCCCATTGCCAGCCCGGCTGATCGAGCCCGAGCGCCTGGGCGGCGGCCGCGATGGCCGTTTCGACCAGCGCCGCGTCGCCGTCGCCGAAGATGTCGATGCGCCACGGCCCGTCGCGCGAAATCTCGCAGCTCGCGACGATGAAGCCTTCCTCGCCCAGCCGTTCTTCCAGCAGGGTTTCCCAGCCCGCGCGCTGGGCGGCCGGAGCGACAAAACCCGCCTTGCGTACTTTGCTCATGCTCATGCCGGAAGGAAGAGCATGCGCCGGGGCGGCAAGTCCACGCCGACCTGATCGCCCACGCTGCGCATTTCGTTGCCCGACTGGAACGGAGTCTCGATCAGGATCTCGCTTTCGCCGATGCGCACGGCATAGCGGACGGTCGCGCCGAGGAATTCACGGTGCGTGACCGGACCGCGCAGGGCAGCGCCTTCGGGTGACGACAGGGCGGCGTGCTGGGGCCGGAACACCAGACGCTTGCCCGCGGGCATCGGCATGCCGGAGCGCTCGTCGAGAATGTTGGCCGAGCCCAGGAAGTTCGCGACGAACAGATTGGCCGGGTTCTCGTAGAGTTCCATGGGCGTGCCGACCTGCCGGACCACGCCGGCTTCCATCACCGCGATGCGATCGCAGATCGTGTTGGCCTCTTCCTGGTCGTGGGTCACGAAGATCGTGGTGAGGCCCAGCCGCTGCTGCAGAGCCCGCAGCTCGCGGCGCACGGTGACGCGCATCTTGGCGTCGAGGTTGGACAGCGGCTCGTCGAGCAACAACACCTTGGGCTCGATGGCGATGGTGCGCGCGACGGCCACGCGTTGCTGCTGGCCGCCGGAAAGCTGGGCGGGGCGGCGCTCGGCATAGGCCGACAGGCCGACGAGTTCGAGCGCCTGGGCGACGCGGCGGTCGATCTCGGTGCGCGGCAGGCGGCGTTCCTCGAGGCCGAAGGCGACGTTCTTGGCCACCGTCATATGCGGCCACAGCGCATAGCTCTGGAACACCATGCCGACGTCGCGCTTCCACGGCGGCAGCGGCGCCACGTCCCGGCCGTCGAGCAGCACCTTGCCGGTCTGCGCCTGGGCGAAGCCCGCGATCAGCCGCAGCAAGGTGGTCTTGCCGCAGCCCGAGGGTCCGAGGAAGGCGAAGAGTTCACCGGGACGGATCGAGAGGGCGACATCCTTCAGCACGTGGGTCGTGCCGTAGGAGAGGTTCACGCCCGTGATCTCGATGCCCACGGCCCGGGACGTCTTCGACATGCTCATGTCCGTCATATATCGAGGCCCCGGGCCCGTTGCGAGCGGTCGACGGCGAGCTGAGACAGCCACATGCAGATCGCGACGATGAGCACGGCGATCACGCCCAGTGCCGCGCCGGCGCCGCGTCCGGCCGGAGTCTGCATCAGGACGTAGAGCCCGTAGGCCAGCGGCGCATCCGAGTTCGACTGAACGAGGATCAGAACGGCCGACAGTTCGACGGCGGCCGTCGCGAAGCTGGTGACGAAGCCTGCCAGGAGACCGCCGGTCATTAACGGGATCACGACCCGCCGCACCGTGCGTGCCTTGGTGGCGCCGAGATTCTCGGCCGCTTCCTCCAGCGAGACAGAGATCTGCTGCAAAGCGGCATAGGCCGCACGCAGTGCATAGGGCAGGCGGCGAATGGCGATGGCCAGCACGATCACGATCCACAGCGTCGCGAGCGGCGTGCCGTCCGGAAGATTCACGCCGTAGAAGGCGCGCAGATAGCCTATGCCGAGGACCACGCCGGGCACGGCGAGCGCGGTGCTGGCGGCCCAGTCGAGCCACTGCCGTCCGGGCAGACGCGTGCGCAGGACGAGATAGGCGATCGCACCACCGATCACGACGTCGATGGTGGCGGCGAGACCGGCATAGATCAGCGTGTTCTTGATGTAGACCGAACTGTCGCCCAGCACGCGCGTGTAGTGCGCCAGCGTATAGCCGTCAGGCAGCGGGCTGTACGACCAAACCGTGGCGAAGGACAGCAGCACCAGCCCGACATGCGGCGCCAGCACCAGTGCCAGGATCAGGATCACGACGGCATAGGCCAGCACCTGCTCGCGCGGCCGCAACCGGCGCCGCGCCAGTCCGCCGCCGCCGCGCTGGGCCGTGGCGTAGTCCTTTCCCTTCATGACCAGCGCGGTTGCCCACATCGTCGCCACCGCGACGAGAATCAGGACGACGGAGATCACGTAGCCCATGGGATCGTCGATGCCGATCGAGGTGATACGCAGATAGGCCTGCGGGGCCAGCATCTCCTTGACGTTGAGCAGCAGGGGCGTCGCCACGTCGTCGAACACTTTCACGAACACCAGGCTGGCGCCGGCGATGTAGCCGGGCAGGGCCAGCGGCAGGGCGATGCGGCGGAACAGGCGCAGGCCGTGCGAGCCCAGGTTCTGGGCGGCTTCCTCCATGCTGCGGTCGATGTTGCGCAGAGCTGCCGAGAGATTGACCAGGATGAACGGAAAATAGTGGATGGCCTGCAGGAAGATGACGCCGTTCAGCCCTTCCATGAAGCCGATCTTGAAATCGAACCACTCGTCGAGCAGCAGGTTCACCGAACCGTTGCGGCCGAACAGGAGCTGCATCGCCACCGCGCCGACGAAGGGCGGCATGATCAGCGGCAGGAAGCCCAGCGTCTGCACCAGCATGGCGCCGCGGAACTCGAAGCGTGTCGTGAGATAGGCGAGCGGCAGCGCCAGCACCGACGCCCACACGACCGTCATCGCCGACACGTAGACCGAGTTCCAGAACGAGCGCACGAAGAGGTCGGTGCGCCCGAAGTCGAGGAAATTGACGAAGGTGAATCCACCGCCGCCCTTTTCGGTGAAGGCGACGTAGACCACCGTTACGACGGGTACGATCAGGAAGACGCCGAGGAACAGCGCAATGGCCAGCGCGAGCGCGGTCTGCCCGGGGGAACGCATTCCCGCGAGGGCCATCAATGCTTGCCTGTCTTCAATGGAAGGACCGTGAAATTCCAGTCAACGGTGTCATCCCGGGCGAGGCGAGGGTGTGGATTCAAGTTTGAAGTGCAACAGTTGAGCGATGAATACCTCGGCCGGTGTCTTGAACCCAAGGCATTTGCGCGGGGTGTTGTTGTATGCGGCGATGCAGGCGTGGAGAGCCTCGTCGTCGAGTGTGTTCAAGTTGGTTTTGCGGGGCAGGAAGCGCCGCAGCCGGCCGATGGCGTTCTCGACGGCGCCCTTTTGCCAGGGGCTGTAGGGATCACAGAAGAAGGTTCGCATGCGGAGCTGCTCGGTCAGGACGAGGTGCTCGGCGAACTCGGTGCCGTTGTCGAAGGTGATGGTTCGGCGTAGCCGTGGATGGATGGCCTGGAACCAGGCGAGCAGGCGCTGGACTGTGGGGACGGCGGCCTTTCCGGGTTGCCGGGCCAAAAGCAGGGCGCGGGATTTGCGCTCCTGGGAGACCAGGATGGCCTGGCCGGGAAGCCTGAACAGCATGAGATCGGCTTCCCAGTGTCCGAAGGTGTGCCGGCGTTCGACCTCGGGCGGGCGTAAAGCGATGGGAACACGGCCTTTTATCAGGTCGTCGACAGACCGGCCGGAGCGCCGCCGGCGTCTGCGCTTGTATCTGGCCCTGGGCAGGTAGTGCCGCCACGCGCCGTCGTTGGTGCGGCGGACCTGGTCGTAGATGAAGCGGTAGATGCTCTCGTGACTGATGCGGGTCGCGGCCTTCATGCGGGCCAGCCAGCCAGCGATCTGCTCGGGCGACCAGCCGCGGCCCAGGCGATCGAGCACCAGATCGCGCAGCTCGGCATTGCGGTCCAGGCGCGACCCCTTCCAGCGTCGCGCGGCGGCCTGCTCCTGGGCGTAGGCCGGCTTGTAGCCGACCTGCTTGCCGCGATTGCGCTTCAGCTCCCGAGAGATGCTCGATGGCGAGCGATCCAGAGCTGCCGCGACTTGGCGGATCGAATGGCCGGCCTGGTGTAGCTCGGCAACCTTGCAGCGCTCTTCAAGACTGAGCTGGTCGTATTGTTCGCCCATTGCAACACCCTAAGCTGGTGTTGCACTTCGTTTGTGAGTTCAGGGGGACCTTTC
>JABMNB010000310.1 GCA_013205335.1 Rhodospirillales bacterium | reverse complement strand
CTGCGCCGGTCTTCTCGCGCAGTTCCTTGACGAGCGATGCAGTGATCTCAGCCATGTCTTGCTCCGTTTGGTACAACAAGGGCCGGTCTTCCGACCGGCCCCGTTTGCTTCTCTTTGATGTGGGGCCGGACCTATGCGGCCGGTGCTGCCTCGGCCGCGGGGGCCTCGGCCGCGGGAGCCTCGGCGACGGGGGCCTCTGCGACGGGGATCTCTTCGACAGGCTGCTCGCTCATCGCGCCCACGTCACCGCCGGTGGCGGCGATTTCGGCGCGGATGCCGTCGAGCACCGAGCCCGCGAGCAGTTCGCAGTAGAGCGACACGGCACGGATCGCATCGTCGTTGCCCGGGATCGGGAAGTCGATGCCATCGGGATCGGAGTTGCTGTCGACCACCGCGACGATCGGAATACCGCGCTTGCGGGCTTCCAGAACCGCGATCGACTCCTTGTTGGTGTCGATGATGAACAGCAGGTCGGGCGTGCCGCCCATTTCCTTGATGCCACCCAGCGAGCGCTCGAGCTTGTCGCGCTCGCGCGTCAGGTCGAGCTGCTCCTTCTTGGTGAGGCCGACGACATCGCCCTTCAGGCGCTCGTCGAGCTCGCGCAGTCGCTTGATCGACGCGGAGATCGTGTTCCAGTTCGTGATCATGCCGCCCAGCCAGCGGTGGTTCACGTAGTATTGGCCGCAGCGCTTGGCGGCGTCGGCGACGCGCTCCGCAGCGGCTGCCTTGGTGCCGACGAACAGAACGCGTCCGCCGCTCGCGACGACGTCGCGAACCTGCTTGAGCGCCTGCTCCAGCAGTGGCACGGTCTTGGTGAGGTCGATGATATGGACCCCATTGCGCACCCCGAACAGGTACGGCTTCATCTTGGGGTTCCAGCGGCGCGTGTGATGGCCGAAGTGGACGCCGGCTTCCAGCAGCTGGCGCATCGTAAATGTCGGCATGGTCATGCCGTTCTCCTTTTCCGGTTGAGCCTCCGCGGGCGTCGTCCCCGAATGGGAACACCGGAGCGAGCGGCGGGATGTCTCCCCGTCGACCGCAAACCCGCGTGCGAAGTGGCGCGTTTCTAGGGGTTTGGGGCCAAAAATGCAAGCGCCAATGAAATCAAGGCCTTAGGCGATCAATTTGGCGATCTCCTGGGCCAGTTTGAGGAGCGAAAGGGGCGCGCTGCCCTCGGCCTTGTTGTTGGCGGTGATCCAGACCTTGCGGCGGGCCTTGTGGGCCGTGGCGGCCATCCGGGCCAGGGTCCGGCGCGTTTCGCCATCCTCGTCGACGAGCTTGTCGAACGGCTCGTAGCGCTGCCTGGCGGCCTGGTAGAGAAATCCCCGGTGCAGGTTCCAGCGCACCACCAGCGGCCCGGCCTCCTCGCCGTCCAGCACCCTGAGCGCCGTTTCCTGACGCTCGACCTCGGGCATCCGGTCGTGCAGGCCGATGCAATAGCGGACCTCCGCACGGGCCAGCATGCGCATCAGGCGTGGCGTCAACAGTTCGGGATTGCGCAGTTCCAGCGCATAGATGGGCGTCCGGCCACCCACTTCCCGCGGCAGAGCGGCAAAGAACGCCTCCAGCCGCTCGATAAGCAACGAGGCATCCTCGACGAGGCTGCGCGGCAGCGGCGAGATCTGGAAGACCAGAGGCCCCACCTTGGCCTTCAGCCCTTCCAGGCAGGGCAGGACAAATTCACGGGTGGCGATGGCGGCGTCAAGGAAGTGCGAATTCGGAACCTTGCCCCGGCCCTCCTCGTCGCGCATCACCGCATCGCAGACGAGCGCCGGTGCCTTCACGACGAAGCTGAAATGCTCCGGCACCTGGCCGGCATAGCGGGCGTAGTCCACGGCCGAGATCGGCGCATAGAAAGTCCGGTCGAGGCTGACGGTTCGCAACAGCGGGATTTCTCCGTAGGCCGCCAGCCCCTTGCGGCTGAGCGTCACCTGCGGATGGACCCCGTCGTAGACGAGGCCGCGCCAGCCCGGGAAGAACCAGGAGGATGTGCCGAGCCGGATATCGACCGGCAGGTCGGGCGCCCCGAGCAACGGCGAATTCGTCGCCGACCTGACCTCGCCCGCCCCTGAAGCGCGCCGCTTGGGCGGCGGAACGGCCGCAGTTTCAAAGAGCCCGGGCTGGCGGCTCAAATCTCCTCCACCTGTGCGACGCCCGGCAGGCTGCCGATCGTGTCGCGCAGGCCGCCTGCAATGGAATAGGTGCCGGGCAAGGTGACCTCGGCTTCGGACTCGTCCGTCATCGGCACGACGAGCGTCACCCGTCCGCGCCCGCGCTTGCCCTCGAGCGCCTTGCGCAGCGCCTCGAGCGCCACGGGATCGGAGATCACGATCCGCAGGCCGGCCGCGGAATTGGCGACCGCATCGTCGAGCTTCTCGACCGTCTGCGCCGTCAGCTTGACCTGCTCTCCATCGAGGCGGCCGTCGACCGAGATCAGGACCGCCTGCCCCGCTTCGAGGAGATTGCGCTTGGAGCCCAGGAGTTCGCTGAACACGACGCACTCGAAGGCGCCGGATTGATCGGAGCACTGAAGGAAGGCGAAGCGATTGCCCTTCGCCGAGGTGCGCTCCATGCGATCGATGACGGTGCCGGCCAGCTTTATGCGGCCGGGCGTGCCACGCGCCAGAAGCGCCGGCAGGTCGGCCGCGCGACAGACGCCGAGCCGCTGCAGGCTGCGCTCGTATGCTGCCAGCGGATGCGACGACAGGTAGAAGCCGATGGCGGCGAACTCGTTCTGCAGGCGCTCCATCGGCGCCCAGTCAGGCACCTTGGCGAATTGCGGGCGACGCTGGGCGGTGTCGTCGCCGAACAGGTTGTTCTGGCTGCTGCCGCGCGATTCGTGCGTCGCCTGGGAGTGCCGGGTCAACGCCTCGACGGCGGCAAAGGTCTGGGCGCGGTTCTTGTTCAGCGTGTCGAAGGCCCCCGCCTTCACGAGGCTTTCCAGCAGGCGCTTGTTCAACGCGCGCTGATCGAGCCGCTCGGCGAAGTCGAACAGGTCCTTGAACGGGCCGTTGGCCTCACGCTCTTCGGCAAGCCTGTTCATCGCGTCGCGACCGACGCCCTTGATGGCGGCCAGTGCATAGCGAATCGCCTTCTTGCCGTCGGCGGTCGTCTCGACGGTGAACTCGGCGGAAGACTTGTTCACATCGGGCGGCAGCAGCTCGACGCCGATCTTGTCGAGGTCCCGGCGATAGCCGTTGAGCTTTTCCACGTTGCCCATGTCGAGGGTCATCGTGGCGGCGAAGAACTCCACCGGATGGTTGGCTTTGAGATAGGCGGTCTGGTAGCAGACCAAGGCGTAGGCGGCGGCGTGGCTCTTGTTGAAGCCGTAGCCCGCGAACTTGTCGACCTGATCGAAGATCGACGACGCGTTGTCCTTCTTGACGCCGTTCTTCTCCGCCCCCTCGACGAAGCTGGCCCGCTGGGCGTCCATCTCGGACTGGATCTTCTTACCCATGGCGCGGCGCAGCAGATCGGCACCGCCCAGCGTGTAGCCGCTGAGTACCTGGGCGATCTGCATGACCTGCTCCTGGTAGATCATGACGCCGTAGGTCTCCTTCAGGATCCCTTCCAGCAGCGGATGCAGGTAGTCCGGAGTCTCCTCGCCGTGCTTGCGCTTGATGTAGCTCGGAATGTTCTCCATCGGGCCGGGCCGATAGAGCGCCACGACGGCGATGATGTCCTCGAAACGGTCGGGCTTGAGCTTGCGCAGCACGTCGCGCATGCCATTGCCTTCGAGCTGGAACACGCCCGACCCGTCGCCCCGGCAGAGGAGCTCGAAGGTCTTGCGGTTGTCCAGCGGCAGCTTGGGGATATCGATCTTGTCCCGCCCGATGAAGTCCCAGGCCTTTTCGATGACGGTCAGCGTCTTGAGCCCGAGGAAGTCGAACTTCACCAGTCCCGCCGTCTCGACCCACTTCATGTTGAACTGGGTGGCCGGCAGCGAGTCGGTGCCGTCGGTATCGCGGAACAGCGGGACGAGCTGGGCGAGCGGCCGGGCGCCGATGACGACGCCGGCGGCGTGGGGCGAGGCATTGCGGAAGAGGCCCTCGAGCTGCAACGCGAGATCGATGAG
>JABMNB010000309.1 GCA_013205335.1 Rhodospirillales bacterium | reverse complement strand
GCTGCGGCAAGGATCGTCAGGGCTTTGCGCCGGCCAATTGTCATGCCGACCTTTATGCAAGCGGCGGCACCGATGCGCAATTGGCGCTGGTCGATCCGCGAAAGAGGCGGCACGATCCGCGCGGCTCAAGGGGAGATCTCATGCTGCAGCACGGCAAGCGTCCGACAATCGCATCGCGGCACGGCATGGTGGCCGCCGCCCATCCGCTGGCAGCCGCGGCCGGCGCGCGCATCCTGTCGAACGGCGGCAATGCCTTCGATGCGGCGGTTGCGACTGCAGCGGCACTGAACGTCGTCGAACCCTACATGTCGGGCCTGGCCGGCCGCGGCGTGGCGACCTGCTACATCGCCCGCGAACAGCGCGTCCGCACGCTCGACTTCGTCGGCCCGATCTCGAAGAACTTCCCGATCGACAAGCTCGACAACCGCGCGCAGCTCCAGCGCGGCGCCCTGGCCGTCGGCGCGCCGGGCAATCTCGCCGGCTGGTGCGAGCTGAACAGCGCGCACGGCAAGAAGAAGCTCCCGGAACTGTTCGCGCCAGCCATCGCCATCGCGCGCGACGGCTTCCAGATCATCGAATTCAACATCGAGGAAATCCAGGGCGTCGCCGGCGAGTTGTCGGGCCACAAGGCGCTGCATCCCGAATGGTCGCGCGTCTACACGGCCGGCGCCGGCAACGTGAAGCCGGGCTTCGTGCTGAAGCAGCCCGACCTCGCGCGTACGCTCGAGGCGCTGGCCAGCGAAGGCCCCGGCCTGCTCTATGGCGGCGCGCTGGGACAGAAGATCCTCGACCGGCTGACCGAGTTGGGTGGCTGCATGGTGATGGACGACCTGCTGGCCGCCAGGGCCACCTGGCGCGATCCGGTTTCCGTCACCTATCGCGGCCGCACGGTGCATGTGCCGCCGCCGCCCTGCGAAGGCTTCCAGTTCCTGCTCACCCTGCGCATCCTCGAGGGCTTCGACCTCGCGGCGATGAAGCGCAATTCGACGGAGCATGTCGACACGGTGCTGCGCGCCGTCCGCCTGGCCGCCGGCGTGCGCATCGCGACCGGCGTGCCGGCGCCGCAACGGCTGGCCGAAATCCTGTCGGACGCCCATGTCGAGACGCTGCGCGCCCGCGTGCGCGACGGCAAGCCCGTGATCGGCCCGACCGAACAATGGACGCCGCCGCAGGAGCCGGTCTCCGCGACCGACGAGAGCCACACCACGTCATTCTCGATCGCCGACAACGACGGCAACCTGATCTGCCTGACGCAGAGCCTGGGCAGCGTGTTCGGCTCGGGCGTCGTGGTGCCCGGCACCGGCCTGTGCCTGAACAACTTCCTCTATTGGGCCGACGTGAACCCGCAGAGCCCCAACCGCGTGAAGCCGGGCGGCTAGCTGCCGATGTGCATGGCGCCCTCGATCTCGACGAAGGACGGCGTTCCCGTCCTCGCGCTGGGCACGCCGGGCAGCTACGGCATCCTGCAGACCCAGCCGCAGGCCATGGTCCAGCATGTCGATTTCGGCCTGCCCCTGCAGCAGGCGATCGAGGCGCCGCGCGGCCGGTTGACCGACGGCGCCGAGGTCTTCCTGGAGTCCCGCCTGCCGCCGGACGTCCATGCCGACCTGCGCAAGCTCGGCCACAACGTCACGACCGGCCCGGAATGGACGATGAAGGTGGGCGGCATGCAGGGCGTGGCGGTCGATCCCGAGACGGGCATCTTCACCGGCGGCTGCGATCCCCGCCGTGACGGCTACTGCGTTCCGGCCTAGACCTGACCGGGCGAAGCAAAATCAATCTCCTCGCCATTCAAACGGGGAGGTGGCGACGCGTGGGTAATGCGACTCTCTCGACAGGGTTGTGACCGGCTTAGGCATTCCTCTTGCACGGAGAGGCAAGGCAAGATGGAATGCGCTCCAACGAGAATGTTCACGAGGGGGATGGGTTGATGCGTAAACTGGCATGGCTCGCGGTCGCCGCGATCGCCGTCATCGGCGCCGGCACGGCGAACGCGCAGGAGACGCCGCGCAAGGGCGGCACGCTCCGGATGACTGCACCTTACGCGGCGAGCTTCGGCAGCCTCGACCCGCATACGACGCCGCGTGCCCAGGACGACATCGTCAACAAGGCCATACACCGGACGCTCTACAACTGGGATACCGCAAACTCCAAGCTGGTTCTGGAGCTGGCGAAGTCCGTGAGCACTTCGGCCGATGGCATGACGCACACCTTCAGGCTGCGCGACGACGCCTACTTCCACAATGGCCGTAAGATGACGGCAGACGATCTGATTTATTCCTACACCCGCCTCATGGATGGCTCGAAGGGCTATCCGGGCGCCCGCTTCGCCCGCATCATCAAGGGTGCCGTGGACGTCGAGAAGGGCCAGGCGAAGGAAATCTCCGGGCTTAAAAAGATCGACGATTTCACGCTTGAGATAACGGTCACAGACCTCGTCGATCCTGGCTTCTACTTCTTCGACGGCTCGACGGCGATCCTGCCCAAGGAAGAGGTCGAGAAAGGCAATTTTGCCGCCAACCCGGTAGGCCTCGGACCTTTCAAGTTCAAGGAGCACATTCCGGGCAGTCGCGTCGTCGCCGAGCGCTTCGACAAGTTCTACAAGCCCGGCAAGCCCTACCTCGACAAGGTCGAGGTCCTAATCATGGCAGAAGCGGCGGCACGCGACGTCGCCTTCCGCAACAAGGAGGTCGACACCTCGATCCTGGGACCGGCGCAGTACGTCGCCTATCGCGCCGATCCGGTCCTGTCCAAGAGCATTCTCGAGGTCGCCGAGATGTTCACCCGTTCGATGCGATTCAACATCGATTCCATCAAGCCCTTCCAGGACAAGCGGGTACGCCAGGCGATCAACTATGCCATCGACTCCAACCTGATCATTAACCGCTTGGTCAAGGACAAGGCCTATCGCGCGACGAGCTGGCTTCCGCCCTCGTCGGCATCCTTCGACAATACCGTGAAGCCCTATCCGTACGACCCGGAGAAGGCCAGGAAGCTGCTGGCCGAGGCGGGCTATCCCAACGGCTTCGAGTTCGAATGGACAACCAGCCAGAACGAGAGCTGGGGCCTGCCGATCGTCGAGGCGGTAATCCCGATGCTGGCCCGGGTCGGCATCAAGGCCAAGCCCAAGTTGGTCGAGGTTACCGTGCTGACGGAGATCGCGATGAAGGGCGACAACCAGGCGCTCATCGCCTCTTCCCAGACCGGCCCGGACTCGCTGGCCGTGCTGCGCTGCTTCTATTCCAAGACGCCGCGTACGGCCTGCAATTACACCGGCTTCAAGAACGCCGAGTTCGACAAGCTGCTGGACGACGCCGCCCAGGAAGGCGACATGGCCAAGCGCGCCGAACTCCTCAAGAAGGCCAACAATCTGCTCTTTGAGGAAGCGCCGGTGTGGTTCTTCAACTACAACAAGGCTGTTCTCGCCTTCCAGCCGTGGGTCCACGGTCTGCAGCCCAATCCCACCGAAATCACGCACCAGTATCTTGAGGACGTGTGGGTCGACGCCAGGTCGCCGGCTAAATAACGCCGGACAAAGAAAGTTAAGGGTCCCTCGCTGGACTCGGGATGACAGCACCTTTGTCATCCCGAGCGCCAGCGAGGGACCTTTAGAATCCCCGTCATGCTCCTTGTCCTTGGCCGCCGCCTCGCCAACATCATCCCGACGATGCTCGCCGTCGTGGCGCTCGTCTTCCTGCTGTTCTCCGTCCTGCCGGGCAGCTTCATCTCGGGCATGAACGAGGACGGACGCTCGACCATCGACCCCGCGGTCATGGAGCGCATGCGCAAGGAGATGGGCCTCGACGATCCGCTGATCGAGCGCTTCGCCAAATACGTGGCCGCGACCGCCACGGGCGACCTCGGCACCTCGTTCCGCACGCGCGAGCCGGTCACCAAGATGCTGGCGGGCCGCATCTGGCCGTCGCTGAAGCTGGTCCTCGCGGCCATGACCTTCGCCATCCTGGTCGGCGTCACGCTTGGGTTCCTGGCCGCTCTCAAGCCCGGCAGCCTGATCGACACCGCCGCCATGGTCGGCGCCATCTCGGGCCTCTCGCTGTCGCAGTTCTGGTTCGGCCTGATGCTGATGTACCTGTTCGCGCTCAAGCTCCAGTGGCTGCCGAGCTTCGGCTATGGCGACGGCGGCCTGCGCAACCTCATCCTGCCGGCGATCGCGCTGGGCGTCGGGCCGATGGCCCTGCTCGCCCGCACCACGCGCGCCGCCGTGCTCGACGTGCTCAATGCCGACTTCGTCCGCACCGCGCGCAGCAAGGGCATGAGCGAGCGCCGCGTCGTCGAATGGCACGTGCTGCGCAACGCGCTGGTCCTCGTCATCACCATCGTCGGCCTCCAGTTCGGCTCGCTGATGGGCCAGGCGGTCGTCGTCGAGAAGTTGTTCGCCTGGCCGGGCGTCGGCTCGCTGATGGTCGACTCGGTATTCCAGCGCGACATGCCGACCGTCCAGGGCTGCATCCTGATGATCGTGCTGTTCTTCCTCGTCATCAACACGCTGGTCGACCTCGCCTATGTCGTGATCGACCCCCGGATCCGGTACCGATGAGCCTCGCCCTCAAGCTTCCCCGCCTGCGGCTGAAGGGCGGTACCTCCCTGTGGGTCGGCGGCGGCCTGGTCGCCATCGCCATATTGGCGGCGCTCCTGGCGCCGTGGATCGCGCTGACCGATCCGGTGCTCGACGCCAACCTGATGAACGCCGAGATCCCGCCGTGCTGGGAATTTCCCTTCGGCACCGATGCGCAGGGCCGCGACATCTACTCGCGCATCGTCTGGGGTGCGCGCGTGTCCTTGAGCGTCGGCATCATCAGCCAGATCTGCAACAGCCTGATCGGCGTCACCCTGGGCCTCACCGCCGGCTACTGGGGCGGCTGGTGGGACGATGTGGTGAGCGGTCTCACCAACCTGATGCTGGCGATCCCGTCACTGGTCTTCGCGCTCGCCATCATGGCGATCCTCGGGCCCGGCCTCGTCAGCCTCGTGATCGCGCTGGGCCTCACGAGCTGGTCCTATTCCTGTCGCATCGCGCGCGCCCAGGTCCTGTCGCTGAAGAGTCAGGGTTACATCCAGGCCGCGCGCATCCTGGGCTATGGCGACCTGCGCATCATGTTCACGCAGGTCCTGCCGAACATCCTGGGCCCGCTGATCGTGATCGCGACGCTGGGCATGGGCGGCGCCATCCTGGCCGAGGCGGCCCTGTCGTTCCTCGGTCTCGGCATCCGGCCGCCCTTCCCGAGCTGGGGCAGCATGCTGTCGGAGGCGCGCGACCAGATCACCACGGCGCCATGGCTGTCGGTGTTCCCGGGCCTCGCCATCTTCTTCACGGTGCTCGGCCTCAACCTGCTGGGCGACGGCCTGCGCGACTATCTCGACCCGCAGTCGACGACACGGCGCGGATGAGGCCGCGCCCATGACCATGCCTCTCCTCAAGGTCGACAATCTGCGCATCGCGCTGGCCGGCGACGGCGTCACCTACAATGCCGTCGAGAACGTCTCGTTCGAGATCGGCCGCGGCGAGGCGTTCGGGCTGGTGGGCGAATCGGGCTGCGGCAAGAGCATCACGGCGCTGGCGGTGATGGGCCTGCTGCGCCGGCCGCTGTCGCTGGCCGGCGGCAAGATCGTGCTCGACGGGCAGGAGATCCAGAACGTCCCCGCCGCCGAGATGCGGCGCCTGCGCGGCAAGCGCATCGCCATGATCTTCCAGGAGCCGATGACGGCGCTCAATCCGCTGTCGCCGGTCGGCAAGCAGATCGCCGAGATGTTCGTGCTGCATGAGGGCGCGAACTGGCGCGAGGCGATGGACCGAGCCGAGGAAGCGCTGCGCCAGGTCCGCGTGCCCTCGCCCGAGCGCCGCATCCGCGACTATCCGCACCAGCTCTCGGGCGGCATGCGCCAGAGGGTGATGATCGCCATCGCGCTGGCCTGCGGTCCCGACCTGCTGGTCGCCGACGAGCCGACCACGGCGCTCGACGTCACGGTGCAGGCCGAGATCATCGACCTGATAGCCGAACTCTGCGCCGCCAAGGGCACGGCGGTCCTGATGATCAGCCACGATCTCGGTCTGGTCGCCAACATGTGCAAGCGGGTCGCGGTCATGTACGCCGGACGCATCGTCGAGAGCCAGGTGGCCGACGCCATCTTCGCCACGCCGACGCACCCCTATACGCAGGGCCTGATCGATTCCCTGCCACGGCTCGGCGAGCGCGCGCGTCGCGGCCGTCAGCGGCTGCGCGAGATTTCCGGTGTGGTGCCGTCGATCGCCAACTATCCGGCAGGCTGCCGGTTCAACCCGCGCTGCCCCGCTGTCACCGAGGTCTGCCGCACCATCGTACCCGAGGTCACGCCGCTGCCGGCCGACGGTCTCGTGAGGTGCCATCACCATGGCTGAGGGTCTGCTTTCGCTCGACGACCTCGCGGTCCATTTCAAGGTCGGCAATTCATTCGCCGGCGGCGTCAAGACCCTGAAGGCGGTCGATGGCGTCACGCTCGACGTGAAGCCCGGCGAGTGCCTGGGCCTCGTGGGCGAATCGGGTTGCGGCAAGTCCACGCTCGCGCTGGCCATCATGGGCCTGCTGTTGCCGACGCGCGGCACGATCGGCATCGACGGCCAGCAGATTTCCGGCGCCACGCCGCCCGACCGCATGAAGATGGCGCGCACGGTCCAGATGGTCTTCCAGGACCCCTATGCCTCGCTCAATCCACGCCAGACGGTGCGCCGCACGCTTGCCGATCCGCTGCGCCTGCACGGCATCACCGACAAGGCCGAGGTCGAGGCGCGGGTGATCGACATGATGGCCAAGGTCGGCCTTCGCCCAGAGCAGGCCGACCGCTACCCGCACGAATTCTCCGGCGGCCAGCGTCAGAGAATCGGCATTGCCCGCGCCCTGATCCTGAAGCCCAAGCTGGTGCTATGCGACGAGCCGGTGTCGGCGCTCGACGTCTCGATCCGCGCCCAGATCATCAACCTCCTGCTCGATCTCAAGGACGAAATGGGGCTGGCCTACATCATGATCAGCCACGATCTCGGCGTGGTCGAGCATGTGAGCGACCGCGTCGCGGTGATGTATCT
>JABMNB010000308.1 GCA_013205335.1 Rhodospirillales bacterium | reverse complement strand
GCGCGCTCTCACTTCTCGAGGCTTCCAGACATGGCAATCCAACGACCGGCCGACGCTCGGCCGGTCGCTCCTTATGTATTTCGCGGCTTCAATGGCCTGGTTGGCCATCAAGTCGTGGCGTGGCGGCACGGCTTCGTCGAGATGCGCCTCGACGTGCGCGCCGAACTCTGCAACGCCAATGGCCTGCTGCACGGCGGCGTGCTGATGACGCTGCTCGATTCGGCGAGCGGCTTCGCCTGCACCTTCAACGAGACGGCGACGACACGGCGACTCTCGGTGACATTGGCCTTCACCACCCAGTTCATCAAGGCCGGCCGCGAGGGCGACGTGCTGACGATCCTGGGGGCGTGGCGGCCGTCGACCAGTCAGAGCACTTTTGCCGCCGAGACCGAGATCTACAATCAGGCGAACGAGCTGCTCTCCACCGGCGCCGGCACGTTTCGCTACCTCAAGGGCGAGCGCAGCGACGGCACTCTCGAGTTCCTCGACCAGAAGGCCGCGGATTAGGTCGTGCCTGTCGCGCTGAGCCTGTAGCGCAGCCACATCGTCCCATTCTCGAGCACCTCGTGGCTCACGAGCGTCATGCTCTCGACCGGGGCCGGGCCAAGATCGACGTCACCAGAATTGAACACGATCGGGCCGCCGGTACTGCCGTCGATGACCGGGCAGATGACGAGGCTCAATTCGTCGATCAGCCCGGCACGCAGGAAGGCGCCGTTCGCGCCGCCCCCGCCCTCCAGCATGATCCGCTCGAGGCCCAGCTCACGGTTGAGCGTCTCCAGCGCCGCCGCGAGGTCGATCTCGCTCTGGCCTGCGAAGATGTAGGAGACGCCATCGGCACGCAGGCCCGCCAGATGCCGGTCCGGCACGGCCTCGGTCAAAATCACGAGGATCGGGTCGCCGCCGATGTCCCGGCGCGCCCACACCACTTTACCGCTGCCATCGAGGAAAATTCCCCACGCCTTGGCCTCTCGTTGCGCAAACCAGTTCTCGCGGGGAAAGATCCGGTCAGTCGGTGGATAGTGCGCGTCCCCGCCCTTGGCGAATTCCTGCGCCGTGACCCGCCCGCACAGCCACGAACCGCCGCCCATCTGGTCGTGCAGCCGTTCGAACAGGTTGGGCACGATGTTGGCTTTCGGGCGCCAGCGGCTTCCCCAGATGCGACCGTCGACGCTGCTGACCATGTGGCAGAGAACATAGGGCTTCATGCACCGCAGCTTAGCCGAAAGATGTCGCCGGGAAACCGCAGCGGCACAAATAGGTCAGCTCAGCGGGATGCGCGCAACGTGACGGTGCACCGTCTGGCCAACGCGGCTGTGCACCAGCACGATCTCGCGGACGGTCCAGGCGATGGGCACTACGGGCTTGGCGTCGACGTGCCGGCCGTCATGGAGCAGGGTCACGTGCGGCGTATAGCGACGCGCAGGGCGCGGCGTGGCATCGAGAGAATCACTCAGACGCTGCTGCAGGACTTCCATACCTACGGTCGAATCGTCACCCGTCAGCACGAGCGCGCCATTCGCGAAGCTCATCAGACGATCGAACCCGACGCGGAACGACGGCATCGAGATTCCGCGGGCGTCAGCCAACCAACGATCGATCTCGTCCGCATCCGGCTGCCCGCACCCCTCGTGCACGGACGCCAGGGCAACATGAAAATGCCCGGTGTCGAGAAGCCTGCCCGTGAGGCCATGCGCGGCGCGCCACGCGGCGGCGCACTCGGCAATCCGCTCGGCCGTCTCGGCATCCGGCAGGACGGCGAAGAACAGACGGTCGGTGAAACGCGGCCCGGGCCGGCTCATCCCGGCATGACGTCGGCGGAGGCGGTCGACACCCAG
Source organism: Rhodospirillales bacterium (assembly GCA_013205335.1). Taxonomy (GTDB): domain Bacteria; phylum Pseudomonadota; class Alphaproteobacteria; order Reyranellales; family Reyranellaceae; genus Reyranella. The sequence goes on along the minus strand of JABMNB010000308.1, from coordinate 1,170 downwards.
GCGGGACGGGCCCTGCTCTGGCCGCTGCGCGCCAGGCTGGCGTGCTCCAAACGTCTCGACCGTGGCCCCGAAAAGTGCGCTCATGGTTAACCTCCCCAGCTATTTGTTCATGTTATGTTCCCTCTGGGGATAGGGCAAGAGCCCCGGGCTGCCCCGAAACATTTGATACGATGGGCACATGCAGATTCGCGGTTTCTATGAATTCGGCCATACGCTCGATGTGCTCGACGCCGAGAGTCATGGCTTCTCGCCAGCCGACGTCGCGCGCGTCGATCGGTTCTGGGCAATCGGGGACATGCACGACAGTTCGGCGGGGTTCGTGCTGCAACTCCGGGACGGCCGCCATGCCTATGCCGAGTTCCTGCACTGGCACGGCTTCGAGCAGGACGAGGACTTCAGGGTCGATGTGGAGATGCTGGAAGGCTGCGAACTGCCGACCGCGCCACTCCGCGAGCCCTTCCCCGGCTCCGAGCCGTGGCCGCCCGGTGGCTGGTCGCATGAGGCGGCTCATCTCGACCGCCTGCTGGCACAGGGTCACGGCGACTGAGGCGCGTCACGGCGCCGTCGCCAGCGCTACTTCAGGGCCTGCTCGCGCAACGTGTCGCCGATCTTGTTGGCGTCGTCAGTCGGATGGAACCCGGTACGGAACGCCACCCACGCTTGCTCCAACGCGCGTTGATCTCGTCCAAGCACGCCGGCGGCACGCGGAGGGTGATGATATCGTGCCGCCGTAGCGGCAGACGCTTCACTCCGAAGCGGAGCTCGCCCCCCCCCGCCAGGATGACAAACATCACCTCTCCCAGTGATGGCATGGGAAAGGACGCCGAACCTTGCCCGGCGGCAGGATGCTCAGGTTGTAACCGAGGTTGCTTGCGCCAATACGATCGATGATCGGGGCGCGGCGGCGGGACGTCTCGACGCCGCTTTCCTCGACGTCGTCGAATACGACGTCATCGAGGTTCACAACCGGCTTCACCATCCCCGCCCCGGATTCAGGGATACTCTTACTTTACGGTGATCTCCGCGCCGCCCAGCCCGACGAACTCGGTCCTGGCGACGCCGGGGCCCGGCAGGAACTGCGGCGGGTGCACCGAGCCGGTGAGGATCATGTCGCCCGCCTTCAGCTGTTTGCCGTTGGCGATCAGCTTGTTGGCCAGCCAGGCGAGCGAG
>JABMNB010000307.1 GCA_013205335.1 Rhodospirillales bacterium | reverse complement strand
TTCGTGCGCGAACTCATGCAGAACGCTGACGATTGTGAGTACGGAGAAGGCGATCAGCCGACGATCTCGGTGCGGCGAACAAAAAACACCTTTCTCTTTCAATCGAACGAGCGAGGGTTCCTCGAGCCGCATGTGCGTGCGATTTGCAGTTTCGCGGACAGTTCCAAAACGCACGATAAATCAAGCTTCATCGGTGAGAAGGGGCTCGGTTTCAAGTCGGTCTTTCAGATTTCCGACCGACCAGAGGTCCACTCGAACGGATACCACTTCCGCTTTGATCGAACACAGCACGGCGGGCTAGGCCGGGAAATCCCTGAGTGGATTGAAGGTTGCGAGGAATCGCGCGGTACACGGATCGAGCTTCCGATCCGCGCTGATGCGGCGATTCCGCTGCGGGATCCCGACGACTTGCGCGCGGAGCAGTGGATCCTGCTCTTTCTCAGAAAGCTGAACAGTGTGCAGTACCACGATGAGGTCTGCGGTAGGACACTTCAACTCGAAAAGCACATCGAGGGCGAGTTCGTGAACCTCAGCCATCGCATACTGGAGAAAGATGTGCAGCAGAATTCGGAGCAGTCGTTCCGAATCGAAGAGCACCTTGTCGATGTCTCGAGCGTGGCTGAGCCGAAGCGGAGTGGGTTTCGTGACAGCACGGTGGCGGTCGCCGTTCCCCGGAACGCATCAGGTCGGATCCGACTTGATTGCTCAGGCCGTGCATTCGCGTATCTTCCGATCGAGGAGACGGAACTGCGGTTCTCGTTCAATGCAGATCTGTTGCTCGACACGAGCCGGTCTGGTGCATTGGAGAACCAATGGAACAAGACGCTGTGCGACGGCTTAGGTTGCTGTCTCGTGAAGGCGATTATGAGGTTCTGCACTGGCGGCGATCCCGCAGGTGGGCGTGCTCTCGGCATGCTGCGGCACCCGAGCGTGATTAAACGGCCACTCTACGAGCGCATTCTCGCGATGGCGCTGAAGGAACTCAACGGACAATCGTGCATTCCAACGGCCCAGGGGAAGTGGGTGAAGCCTTCGAAGGCGGTGCTGCGCGACGATGACGGTCTTGTTGACCTTATCGAGCCGATGGATCTCGAACGCTTGACAGGTGTCGAACTAGTGCACCAGGAGCTGAAAGAGGTTGCCAGCGAGATGAAAAAGCTCGGCGTGCGGCCGTTCTCGTTTGATGATCTCGCGAATTGCCTGAAAAACCAACCGTGGATGAACGAGAGGTCGGATGCGTGGTTTCGGCAGCTCTACTCAAAGCTCGGAGCCATGAAGCCGAGCAAACCCCAGCTCGAGTTGCTAAGAATGGCGCCGATTCTCCGCTTGCAGGATGGATCGACGAAGACACCCCACGCAGGTCGGGTGTATCGCGGCATGGAGACCGCTCATACCTACGGGTTTGAGAGCTTGCTGCCATTGCTTGCGAGTCAGGCCTGCGTAGACGGTTCGTCGAACTCCAATCACGACGCCAAATTTCTTGATTCGATCGACGTTTGTGTATTGACACCGAAGTGGGTGATCGACGAGTTCATCCTGCCTCAGCATGAAAAAAGTGGCTTGTGTTCCTTGACGGATGTTCAGGTAGTAGCGCATGCGTGCTTTATCATCGATCACTTTGAACGGTATGAGGATGCATCGCGTAAGGCGAAAAATGGCTCGCGTGACACGAGGCCGCTCATCGGTCGGATCATGGCGAACCTCAAGATCGTGACCCGCTCGGATCAGTCGGCGCGCCGCATTGAGAAGAAGGCCTCAAACATGTACCTCGGGGAGCCGTATCAGGACCCCCACGACCTTGAGGGACTTTGGGCTTCACAAATGCCCGAGCGGTTCATTTCGCATCTATACCGCGATGCGAAGACTCCCGATGGGTGTAAGAAGCGCGACTGGGCAAAGTTCTTTCTGAAGCTTCGCGCCCGAGATACGCCAGGAATCTCCATGAGCAACAGCGGCGAGCCTCCGCACTGCGGATGGCGCAAGGAATCGAAACTGCTCTTTCAGACCGATGACGAAAAGCGGATTTGGCACTTTCTTCGAATCGTCGGTAGAGAATGGGAGGTCTATCGATCAGCGATCGAGAGGCGAGGTCTTGAAGACGAAGCTGAACTGTTGACCGACCTACGCGCGATAAAGGTCCAGACAACGCTTGGTCCGCGACCACTTCGTGAGTGCTTCCTCGGCAACGCGGACAACCGTGCGGTCTTCGGTGAGGCGCACCCATTCCTGTGCGGCCAGTTCTTTTCGGATGAGTTCGCAGAAGTCTGCGGCGTTGTCACCAAGCCCACGATCGATGCAGTACTCAAGCGGCTTCAAGAGATTGCTACCACGAAGGCAACGGATGATGCAACAGTGGCACAAGTCGACCGGCTTTATCGTTATCTCGCGGATCGTGTTGGAAGTTTGGGTGGGGAGGTCAAGCGTACTTTTGAGACCAATCCGATCATTCTCGCTGGGAGCGCGACCGATGGATGGGTGACTTCGCGGGAGGCGTGCTGGAGCACTGGCGGGTCGCTCGAGCATCATTGTCCGTTGCGCGAACTCGCCCCACGGTGGAAGCAGTTTCGTGGGTTCTTCGTCGATCACCTGAAGGTGCCCGGCACGCCAACGCCACAAGCATGGATCGGGCTGCTCGAGAGCGTAAAGTGCGAAAAGGAGTCGGAAGTACGCGCGCGGCTGTTTACGCGGTTCGCGTACCTCGGTCTTGCGTCAGCCTTGGATTCCCCGGAGGGGCGCGCCGCGGTGATCCCGGTTCTAAAGAGCTTCGAGACTGGTTCGCTTCTTCTATGCAAGGATGGTCAGTGGCGGAGCAAGTCCAACGCAGCAACGACGATCGTGTTTGGCGATGATGCGTTTGTCGAGAGCTGTTTTGCGAAGCAGTCCACGGTCGCCTTCATCGCATTAGACGTAGTTGATGGTAGTGATGTCAAGCCTTTGTTGCGGGAACTCCAGATCGGGCGTTTGCGCAAGGAGATGAAGATCGAGGT
>JABMNB010000306.1 GCA_013205335.1 Rhodospirillales bacterium | reverse complement strand
GTCGGCGCCGAAATACGCGGTCGTCACGGTGACGACGGCGTTCTCGGTGCTTGGATACTGCTGCACCGGCAGCGAACCCGCCGCGCGCAGGCCGAGCACCAGGATCGCCAGGCTGATGACCGTCGCCAGCACCGGACGACGCACGAAGATGTCGGTGAACTTCATGGGCTGCGGCTCTCAGCGCTCTTGAGGCTTGGGATCGGGATCGTCCAACGGCCTGACCGAATCGTCGATCGCGACGGAGGCGCCCTCGAAGAGCTTCATCTGTCCTGCCGTCACGACCGTATCGCCCTCGTCGACCCCCTTCAGGATGGCGACCTGATCGCCGCGCGTAGGGCCGGTCGTCACGAAGACCTGGCGCGCCACGAGGCGTGGCCGATCCTTCGAATCGCGGCCCTTCTCGTCGACCACGAAGACGGTGCTGCCGTAGGAATTGTAGGTTATTGCCGTCTGCGATAGGGTCACCAGACGCTGCGGCGCGCCGGCGTCGATCTCGACCGCCGCGAACATGCCGGGCAGCAGTAGGCCGCCGGGATTGTCGAGGGCGGCGCGCACCTGGAACGTGCGGCTCGACGAATCCACCTTGGGGCTGATCGCGGTGATGCGGCCGGGGAAGACGCGGCCTTGCCAGGCGTCGATGCGCGCCCGCACCGGCTGGCCGGCCGCGATCTGGACGATGGCCTGCTGGGGCAGGGGAAAGTCTACAAAAACCGGATCGACCGACTGCAAGGTCACCACGGTCGTACCGGGAGCCAGGTACTGGCCGAGGTCGACCTGGCGGATGCCGAGGCGGCCGGAAAACGGTGCGCGAAGGTGCTTCTTCTCGATCAGGGCCCGCTGTTGGTCGGCCAGGGCGACATTGCTCGTGAGCGTGGCTGCATCGCTTTCCAGGGTCGCCTGGCTTATCGTCTGGGCCTTGAACTGCCGGCCGCTGCGATCGTAGTTGAGCAGGGCAATTTGCGCGGAGGCCTCCAGCGACCGCAGTTTGGCGATGTCGTCGTCGGCCCAGAGCCTCAGCAGAACTTGCCCCGTCTGCACGCGATCGCCCGACTGGAAGACGATTTCCTGAACGATCCCGGCCAGTTCGAGCGACAGGTCGGTGCCGTTGACCGCCCGCAGGCTGCCCACCGCGTCGAGCCTGGGCTGCCAGGTATCGATCCGCGCCCTCGACGCCGACACGGTCTGGGTCGGCACGCCTGCCGCCGAGACAAAGGCGGCGCTCTGTCGCGCCACGTAGGTCTTCACGCCGTAGAGAGCGCCGGCCGCCACGCCGACCAGGGCCAGCATCGAGAGCATCCGTTTGATCATCGCTTTATTTTCGCTCCGTTCCTTTGCGACCTAGCGGCCGGCCGCCGGCAGCCTGATGTCCTGCACCGGCGGCAACCAGAAGACGGCCGGCTTGCCCTGCGACTTCGGATCGATGTCGGTGCGGTTCCACCAGCCTCCGCCCAGCGCCTGGAACAGAGCTGCGGTGTCGCTGTAGCGCGCCGCCTGCGCGATGACGCGGTTGAGCACCGCCGTTCGGTAGGCCTTCTCGCTGTTGAGCAGATCCGAATAGACGACGGCGCCCAGCCGGTACTGCTGCTGTGCGAGAGCGAGGCTGGCGGCGGCGGCGCGTTCCGCGGCGGCCGCCGCGCGCAGGGCGTCGGCGTCGGCCTGCAGGGCGCGCAGCGCATTGGCGACGTCCTGGAAGGCCTGCAGCAAGGTGCTGCGGTACTTGGCGGCTTCCTGATCGAAGGTGGCCTGGGCGGCGCGCTTCTTGTGTTCCAGCGTGCCGCCGTCGAGCAGCGGCTGGAGGATGCTGAGGGCCAGGTTCCAGGCGATGCCGGTGGGCGGGACAATCTGGCCGAGGAATGCGATGATCTCGGCGCCGGCGTTCGGGCCGTATGTGCCGGTGAGGTTGAACTGCGGCATCTGGTTGGAGATCGCCACGCCGATGTTGGCGCTCGCCACGCGGAGCTGGGCCTGCGCCGAGCGTACGTCGGGCCGTTGTTCGACCAGGGCCGCGGGCAGGCTGAGCGGCAGCTCCTC
>JABMNB010000305.1 GCA_013205335.1 Rhodospirillales bacterium | reverse complement strand
GCGGCGCTCCTCAGGATGAGGTAAGTGCTTGAATTGATTCAATTCATTTCCGGCCAGCCTCTGAGGACATCACGATGATCAAGACCGTTTACGACGTCACCTCGGCGGGCAAACCCGACGCGCCCGCGATCGGCGCGCCGGGCCGGCCGTGGCTCACCTATGGCGACCTGAAGAAGCTGACCGACGATACGCTGGCCGTGCTCAACGCCGTCGGCATCGGCCGCGGCGACCGCGTCGCCATGGTGGCGCCCAACGGACCGGAGATGGCGTCCTCGTTCATCGCCATCGCGTCGGGCACCAGTTCGGCGCCGCTCAACCCGGCCTATCGTGCCGACGAGTTCGAGTTCTATCTCGACGACCTCAAGCCCAAGGCCGTGATCGTGCAGCAGGGCATGGACAGCCCGGTGCGCGGCATGGCCGAGAAGGTCGGCGTGCCAATCATCGAGTTGGTGCCAACCTCCGACGGACCGGCCGGCAGCTTCACCCTGGATGTCTCGAAGCTCAAGCCCGCGACGGCCGCTAAGCCCGGCACGTCGGTCGACGACGAGATCGCACTGGTGCTGCACACGTCGGGCACGACCGCTCGTCCCAAGATCGTGCCGCTGTCGACGGCGAACCTCGCCGCCTCGGCGCGCCATATCGCGGAGTCGCTGGCACTGGCGCCGGGCGACCGCTGCATGAACATCATGCCGCTGTTCCACATCCACGGGCTGATCGCCGCGACGCTGTCGTCGCTCGGCGCCGGCGCCGCGGTGTCATGTACGCCGGGCTTCAACGCGCTGCGCTTCTTTGCCCAGCTCGAAGAGGTGAAGCCCACCTGGTACACGGCCGTGCCGACCATGCACCAGGCGATCCTGACGCGCCTGCGCAGCCATGCCGACGCCGCGAAGGCCGCCAAGCTTCGGTTCATCCGCTCGTCGTCGGCCTCGTTGCCGCCGCAGGTCATGCTCGAGCTCGAGGCCGCGTTCGCCTGTCCGGTGATCGAGGCCTACGGCATGACCGAAGCCAGCCATCAGATGGCGTCCAACGCGCTGCCGCCCGGCAAGCGCAAGCCCGGCGCCGTTGGTCTGCCGGCGGGTCCGAAGATCGCCATCATGGACGAGGCCGGCCACTTCCTGGCGCAGGGCACGATCGGCGAGGTCGTGATCCAGGGACCGAACGTGACGGTGGGCTACGACAACAATCCCGACGCCAATCTGAAGGCCTTCGCCGAGGGCTGGTTCCGTACCGGCGACCAGGGCCGCTTCGACGAGGACGGTTATCTGTTCCTGACGGGGCGTCTCAAGGAGATCATCAACCGCGGCGGCGAGAAGATCAGCCCGATCGAGGTCGACACGATCCTGATGGATCATCCGGCGGTCGAGCAGTGCGTGACCTTCGCAATCCCGCATCCCATGCTGGGCGAGGATGTCGGCGCAGTCGTCGTCTTGCGCTCGGGCCAGGAGGCTACGGAGCGCGAGCTCCGCGACTTCGTGGCCAAGCACGCCGCCGACTTCAAGGTGCCGCGCAAGGTCGTGTTCGTGACCGAGATTCCCAAGGGCGCGACGGGTAAACTGCAGCGCATCGGCCTGGCGGCAAAGCTGGGCCTCGGCGAGGCAAAGGCCTGAGGAAAGCGACGTGACATCGATCTGTGTTTTCGGCGCCGGTGCGATCGGCGGCCTGATGGCCGCCAAGCTCGAACTGGCCGGCACGCCCGTCACCGTCGTGGCGCGCGGTCCTCATGGCGAGGCTCTGCGCACTAGGGGCCTGGTTCTCCGTAGCGAGGGCCAGGAGACGGTGACGAAACCCCGCGTCGCCACCGACCCGAGGGAGATCGGCCCGCAGGACTATCTGGTGCTGACCTTGAAGGCGCATTCGCTGTTGCCGGCGATGGCGCAGCTCGCGCCGCTGATCGGGCCGGACACCACCATCGTCGCGGCGATCAACGGCGTGCCCTGGTGGTACACCTACAAGCTCGGCGGCGAGTTCGAGGGCAAGCGCATCGAGTCGGTCGATCCCGGCGGCGAGCTCACCGCCGCGCTGCCACCCTCGCAGGTGCTGGGCAGCATCGTCTATCCGGCGGCCGACGTGGTCGAGCCGGGCGTCATCGAGCACACCTACGGCGACCGCTTCACCCTGGGCGAGCCGGACGGCAGCCGCAGCGAGCGCGCGTCGAAGCTCTCGGAGCTGCTGATCAAGGCTGGCCTCAAGGCGCCGGTGCGGCCGCGCATCCGCGACGAGCTGTGGATCAAGCTCTGGGGCAACATGGCCTTCAATCCGATCAGCGCGCTGACGGGCGCGACACTCGACAAGGTGATCGGCGATGCCGGGACGCACGCGGTCTGCCGCGCCCTCATGGTCGAGGGACAGGCCGTCGCCGAGAAGCTCGGCGTGAAGTTCGCCATCAACGTCGACAAGCGAATCGCGGGCGGCGCCGAGGTCGGCGCCCACAAGACCTCGATGCTGCAGGACCTCGAACGCGGTCGTCCGCTTGAGATCGAGGCGCTGCTGGGTGCCGTCGTCGAAATGTCGGAATGGGTCGGCGTCGACATGCCGATCGGCCGCAGCGTGCTGGCCTTGGTCCGCCAGCGCGTCGAGATGCGCTGACATGGAAAAGATCGACCTCGTCTTCGAGCCCGACAATTCCCGCGCCGCCGACTACGTGGGCGACCGCCTGTCGATGTTCAATTCGAGTCGGACGGGCAAGTCCGACTACTATCCCTGCAGAATTTTCCTCAAGGGCGAGAAGGGCGAAACGCTGGGCGGCCTGCTGGGCTTCGTCTGGTCCGACTGGCTGTTCGTATCGACCCTGTGGGTCGACGAGGCGCTGCGCGGCCAGGGCCACGCCACGCGCCTGATGGACGCCGCCGAGGACTATGCCCGCAAGCGCGGCTGCCACTCGGCGCACCTCGATACCCACACCTGGCAGGCCCGCCCGTTCTACGAGAAGCGCGGCTACGAGGTCTTCGCCACCCTCGACGACTACCCGCCGGGCCATAAGAAGTTCTTCCTGAGGAAGAGCCTCTAGAGTCATTCCGTCTCAAATCGACCCACTCCCCTCATCCTGAGGAGCCGTGCGAAGCACGGCGTCTCGAAGGATGGGCAACAGACGGGGTGCGCGTGCCCACCCTTCGAGACGCTCACTGCGTTCGCTCCTCAGGGTGAGGTCATTGTTGGGATGCTCGACTTGATTCATTCTCGCCCGGAAAGGTTCTCGCCGGCGGCTGAAAAAGCCGAAGTCCGGGCGAATAAACGAAACAAACGAAATAAACGAAACAAATGAAGCGGAGGTCGCACCCCCCTGGAATTTGGGTCGTGGTGACCGTTGACGGATCGATGTTGCGCGCCGGTTTTCTCCGAAAACCCATTTAAAACAGCGCGTTATACCAACGGCCAGAGCGTGTGACTCATTTTAAGGATTCCCAAGCGGTTCGAATGGTGATTCCTCTCGAAGTCCGATCGAGAGGAGCCTTTGATGAGTGTCGAGATCACGCGTTTGGACCTGCTGCCGGCCGAGCTTCGGC
>JABMNB010000304.1 GCA_013205335.1 Rhodospirillales bacterium | reverse complement strand
CCCGTCGGCTTGGTGGTAAAGAAGGGCTGGAAGAGTTTGGCGCGCACCTCGTCGGGAATGCCGGTGCCGTTGTCGCGCACCTTGATCTCGACCATCTCTCCGAGATCGCGGGTCGAGACGCGGAGCATCGGCCTGAAGCCTGCTTCGGTTCCCGCCACGCGGCGCTTGTTGGCGGCATAGAAGCCGTTGCCGAAGAGGTTCAGGAACACGCGCGTGACGTCCTGTGGCACGACCTCGATCGGCTTGCTGGCTGGCGCCAGGTCGCGCTCCAGGGTGATATTGAAGCTTTTATCCTGCGCACGAGCGCCGTGATACGCGAGGTTCAGCGCCTCCTCGACCAGCGCATTGATGTCGACGGCCTGCCATTCGCCGGTCCCGCCGCGCGAATGCGACAGCATGCTCTTGACGATGCCGTCAGCGCGCTTGCCGTGCTCGGCGATCTTCTCGAGGTTACCGGTGATCAGCGCCATCGTCTCGTCGATCTCGGCGCGTTTGTCCTCGTCGAGTTGGGCAAAGGCCGGCGCCGCCACCTCCCTGATCCCGGCCAGCAACTCGACCGAGAGGCCGGCGAAATTGTTGACGAAGTTGAGCGGGTTCTTGATCTCATGCGCGATGCCGGCCGTGAGCTGGCCAAGCGAGGCCATCTTCTCGGATTGGATCAAGTTGGCTTGGGCCGCCTTCAGACCCTCCAGCGAGTCGCGCAACTCGGTGAACAGGCGCACGTTGTCGATGGCGATGACGGTCTGGGCGGCGAACGTCTGGAGCAGCTTGACCTCGCGCTCGGCAAAGGCGCCGGGCACCTTGCGGCTCACGGTGATGAGACCGATCGGCGCGCCGTCGCGCAGCATCGGTACGGCGATGTTGGCCCGCCAGCCGCGCGCGTGGGCCACCTCGCGAACACTTTCGGGAACGCCGGCAGCCTCGACATCGACGATCTGCAGGATGACGCTCTTGAGAATGGCATCGCCCGGATAGGCCAGGTCCTCGGGGCGTGGTTCGCCGAGCGCCGCGTGCACGGAGGCCGCGTCGGTTCCGGGCATGCCGCCATGGCTGGCTATGACGCGCATCCGCTCGCCGTCGTACCGCCAGACCAGCACGCTCCAGCCATTTAGCAACCGCATCGCACTCTCGGCGATGGCGTCGAACACCGGCTGTGCGTCGGTCGGCGAACTCGAGATAACCTGGAGGATCCCGGCCGTGGCCGTCTGCTGCTCCAGTGCCTCGCGCGTCTCTGCGATCAACCGGGCGTTTTCCATCGCGATCACCGCCTGATCGGCGAAGGCCTTGAGCAGGGAAATGTCCTTGTCCGTAAACGAAGGCCAGTTCCGCTCCTTGAGCGAACGGGCGACGTGCATGGCGCCGATACAGCGACCTCGCCAAATCAACGGCGTAATCAGGCATGAAAGGTTGCCGAACCTGGCCGCCAGGCGACGGTTCACCTCCGGGACATTGTCATCCTCGAGCGAGTCGCGGATATGGACAGTCTCACCTTCCTCCACCGCTCGTGCGATGACCGACTGCCCGACCGGGACCGGTCTGTACTTCTCGATGGTCAACCAGGCATGCGGACCGCGTGCCGCACGGACGTGCACCAGGGCGTCGGCCTCGATGGTCAACACGGCGAGGTCGGTGCATTCGATCAGCCGCTGGCAACTTTCGAGGATTTTCTCGAACACCGGCTGCGTGTCCTCGACCGAGTTGCTGATGACTTCCAGCACTTCGGCCATTGCCGTCTGTCGCTCCAGTGCCTCCTTGGTCTCGTTGAACAACCGCGCGTTCTCGATGGCGATGACGGCCTGGTTGGCGAAGCTCTCGAGCAGCGCGATGTGCTCGGGCGCGAAGCGTCCGGCCGCACGCCTGACCACGTAGATCACGCCGATCGCGCGACCTTCCTTCAGCAACGGCACCGCGAGGGAGGATCGATAGCCGTTCGCCACGGCGATGCTGTGGCCTGCGCCGGAAAAACGGGGGTCGCCTTGCATGTCGGGTACATGAACCACGGCTCCGTCCAGCAACGCGGTGCCCGTGGCGGTGCTTCGTTGCGGCGCGAGCGGATAAAGCGCGTGCAGGGCAGCAATGGTCTCCGCAAACTTCTCGTCGTCGTCATTGTTATTGTTGGCGACCAGATGCTGCAGCGCGCCGTCGTACCGATAGAAAACGGCGTGCAGACCGTTGCAAAGCGGGGCGGCACTCCTGACGATGGCATCGAAGACCGGCTGGACGTCGGTGGGTGAACTGCTGATGACGGAGAGGATTTCAGCGGTGGCGGTTTGCCGCTCCAGCGCTTCCTTGGTCTCGTTGAACAACCGCGCGTTCTGGATGGCAATGACGGCCTGGTCCGCGAAGGTCTGCAGGAGCGACAGTTCCTTGGGTTTGAACGGGCCTGTCGAACGAGCCACGCCGATCGCACCGATGCCGCGGCCTTCCCATAGCATGGGCGCAAACACCATCGAGCGGTAACCGGCGAGTTTCGCCATCTTGCGCAGCACGCCGGGCACGTCCTCGCCGTTCACGAGGTCGGGCCAGTGCATGACACGGCGTTCGCGGATGGCGCGGCCGGCGGGCGTGCGCTCCACCGGCGCCGGGAAGGTGGCGGCCACCGCGTCGTGCGATTCGCCGATATAGGCGGCGATATTCAACTGTCCTTGTTCGTCCACCAGCAGCACATCCAACTCATCGCCGTCGAACAGGTTTTTACAGCTCTCCAGAATCTTGTCGAACACCGGCTGTGTGTCGGCAACCGAGTTGCTGATGACACTCAGGATATCTGCGGACGCCCTTTGCTGTTCGAGCGCTTCTTGTGTCTCGGTGATCAGCCGCGCGTTCTCCATGGCGATCACCGCCTGATCGGCGAACGAGCGAACCAACGTGACTTCAGCCTCACTGAAGGCGCGGACCTCGGTGCGATAGACCTGGATGGCGCCCAACAGCCGGCCATCCTT
>JABMNB010000303.1 GCA_013205335.1 Rhodospirillales bacterium | reverse complement strand
GACTTCCTGGCCCAACATCCGGACGTCGGGCAGGAGGTTGCCAGAGTGGCAAAGGAAAACGGCTACGCTGCCCAAACCGTGCGCACGGTGACGGGCCCTCCTGCCGTGGCAAATACTCTGGTCCGCGACCTGAGCTCGGAACTCGCCAAAATTCTGGTAAACGAGACGGAACGCCACGGACCAGGCTCGCCGGTGGACGGTCTCCGCCACCGCCTGACCCATCTCGGGGATCCTACCGGGAGTGCCACGTTTGCGCCCGAAAGATGGATTGAACCCTAGCGCCGTCAGGGACCGTGAAGGCATTTTCACGCACTATCTTGTTGTATGACAGGGCTGCCGGCAGCCGGCGTGAGGGGATGTCGCGCCGGAACCGTCCGATCGGCGACAATCCATGGTGCCTTTGATGGAAGAGACAGAGATGCAAGAGGTGAGGCGGCGTCTGGATGCCCTCGAAATCCAGCTCGGCGAACTCGTGCGCCTCGCCCGGGAGACCAGATCGCTCGTCGGCCCGTCTGGCGTTGCCCTGCCCGACGGCACTCTTCTCATTCAGACCATCTGGGGCATCAAACTGGTGGTCGACGCCCTCGATCAGATCATGACGCCCAACCTCGTCGTCTACCGACAATGGGAGGCAGAACTTTCAAGCTTGATGGCGGGATATGCCACACCCGACACAGTGTTCGTCGATGTCGGCGCCAATGTCGGTTACTTTACGTGTTTGGTTGCCAGCAAAATCGGTACTGGTGGCAGCGGTCGCGTCATCGCTGTGGAACCCAATCCGCACTGTGTTTCTCTTCTCCGACGGAACCTTGTGATCAACTGGAGCCTGTGCCCGGTTCAGATCGAGGCTGTCGCCGTCTCCGACCGGGCTGGCCCCGTATCGCTTTCAATTCTCGAGAATCGGCTTGCGAATGCCCATCTCGGCAGTCCGGTGGGCGACGAACAAACGCTGACAGTCGAGATGCAACGCCTGGATGAACTGCTGTCGACCGTATCGAAGGTCGACCTTCTCAAGATCGACATCGAGGGTTACGAGCGCTACGCATTGAGCGGCGCCCGCGAAACCATTCGCCGCAATCCGGACATAAGGATCATCCTGGAATGGTCGATCGACCAGATGCACGCGGCGGGTACGACGGTGGAAGAAGTCTATGCCCTCATGTCTGACATGAAGCTGACGGCGTGCAGATTGCCGGCGTCGCTTCATGAGTGCAAACCCTCCGAGCTCGGCTATTCCCTGGATGAGCTGAAAGCCACGTCCTATGCCAATATCCTTCTGCTGCGTTCGGATTCACGCGAAGGGTGAGATGACGTCGTAGGGTCTCCGGGCACGTAATCCTGGGGCGTGGTCAGCGTCGTTTGCTAGCGGCCTATGTCGTACTCCTGCCGGAATGCCCGGTGCCGAGGCACCGGGCGCGGTTTCATGGCGGCGATGCCCGCAACACTCTTAGACCACGAGATGCCAGTCAGTGCCGGGCTCGCCCAGCGAGACCGCGGCAGTGACTTGCGTGCCGTCCATCTGCCATTCGAAGATCTCGCCGGTACCGGAGTTCTGGAAGGCCAGATCGGTCCTGCCGTCCGCGTTGAAGTCGCCCGTACCGACCACTTCCCACGCCATGCCGGGCGTGCCGGCCTGGCCGGCGGCGACGATGCTGGAGCCGTTGAGCTCCCAGATGAAAACGTCGCCGCTTCCGCTGTTCTGGAACACGATGTCGGCGCGGGCATCGCCGTTGAAGTCGCCCGTGCCCTTGATCTGCCAGGCCGTGCCGGGAGAGCCGACATTGCCGCCGGCCGTGATGGCGAGGCCATCCTGGGTCCAGATGAAGACGTCGCCGCTGCCGCTGTTCTGGAACAGCAGGTCGGCCTTGTCGTCACCGTTGAAGTCGGCAACCCCCTTCACTTGCCACGCCGTGCCCGGCGTCCCGATGGTGCCGTTGGCAATGGTCGTCAGGCCATTCTGCTCCCAGGCATAGACGTCGCCCGTGGTGCTGTTCTGAAAGATGATGTCGGCATAGCCATCGCCATTGAGGTCGCCGGCGCCCTTGACCTGCCAGTCCGTGCCCGGCGTTCCGATGGATCCCGCGGTCGGCGTGGAGAAGCCGTCCTGATTCCAGATGAAGACCTCACTGGAGGTGCTATTCTGGAACAGCACGTCCGCCTTGCCATCGCCGCTAAAATCGGCGGTGTGCTTGGCCTGCCAGGTGGGATCGGGGGTGCCGATCTGGCCCGCGGCGACGATACCTGACGCGTTGAGCTGCCAGGCCGCGACAGTGCCGTTGCTGTTCTGGAAGAGAAGATCGGAAAAGTTGTCGCCGTTGAGGTCGTGCAGCGACGGGGAGAGAAGCCTGTCGCCATCGCTGAAGCGCGCGACCTCCATGTTGAGCAGGCTATCGGTGCCGTCCGGGCCGGCCGCGGACCAGCTGCCGTTGTGATTGTTGGTCAAGACGGTCTGCGCCCGGGTCGAGTTGAAAACCGCCACATCGCGGCCAACGCCGCCATTGAATGTGTCATTGCCGGCACCGAGGTTCAGGATGTCGCTGCCGTCACCGGTGGTTATGAGATCAAAACCGCTGCCGGTCGTGATCGTCAAATTCTCGGTCCCGACGAAATCCACCGAGTTGCCGGTCGTATCGGCAATGTGACCGGTATAGCCGCTCTGCATGTTTCCGCCGGTGACGCCGCCGTTCACGGCCGTGGTGAAGCCGGAAT
>JABMNB010000302.1 GCA_013205335.1 Rhodospirillales bacterium | reverse complement strand
GCCAAGGCCAACCCGGGCAAGATCAACTACGGATCGGCCGGACAGGGCACGCCGCAGAACATCACCTGCGAGCTCTTCAAGATGATGACCGGTGTGAACCTGGTACACGTCCCGTACAAGGGCGGTGCGCCGGCGGTCGCCGATCTCATCAGCGGCCACGTGCAGTTAGTCTTCGCGCCGCTGTCGGAGTCGATCCAGCAGGTCAAGGCCGGGAAGCTGCGCGCCCTGGCGGTGACGACCTCGGCGCGTCTCGACGTGCTGCCGGACGTTCCGACGGTGGCGGAGTTCGTGCCGGGCTACGAGGCCAGCGGCTTTGCCGGCATCGGCGTGCCCAGGGGCACGCCGGTGGAGATCATCAATCTTCTGAACAAGGAACTGAACGCCGGGCTCGCCAGCGACAAGATCAGGACCCGCATCGTCGAAATGGGCGGCACGGTGATGGGAGGCACACCGGCCGAGTTCGCCAAGGTTCTCGGCGAGGCCACCGAGAAGTGGGCGAAGGTGATCAAGGCCGCGGGCATCAAGGCCGAGTAGCGCCGGCTGCTCAGCCTTCGCCGAAGGTCCGCCTGTAGGTCTTGCTCATCACCTCGTCGAGGCGCGCGCCGGGAACGAAGTCGGCCATCTCGTCCGGCCGGGTGAGGCCCGGAAGCTGGCGCGCGCAGTCGGACGGTTCGCCGATCACTTGGCGGACCGGATAGAGAGCGGACCAGGCGGGAACGCCTTCGTAGTCTTCCTCCTCGTCGGCGACGTGCGTGTTGCGGATCTTGCCCGACGCCGTCTCGATCTCCATGCCGATCATGGTGGTCGCCTTGAATTCCTGCTTGTTCGGTTGGCGTATGAGCTTCGAGCGGCCGGGATAGATGCGGTCGATGAAGCGGTCCATCAGCTTCAGCTTCTCCTCCGGATCGTCGATCACATGCGCCTTCCCGAAGGCCATGACGGCGCGATAGTTGACCGAGTGGTGGAAGCCCGAGCGCGCCATCACCAGCGAGTCGAGATGCGTGACGGTGAGGCAGACGTCGACCCCCTCCTTCTGGGTGCGGATCATCCGGCTGGCCGAAGAGCCGTGCCAGTAGAGGCGGTCGCCCTCGCGCCAGAAGCCGGTCGGCGTGCAGTAGGGCCGGCCGTCGATCACGTAGGCGATGTGGCAGACCACGGCGGCATCCAGGATCGCGTGGATGGTTTCCTTGTCGTAGCGGCCGCGCTCGTGGACGCGCTTCACCTTGTTCACGTTGGTGACGGGATAGCTGTCGGGCGGACTGACTGAATCGGGAGGGCTCATGGCTTGACCTTTGACGCACCGGAAAATGGGTTGCTTGCGGCAAGACCATCGGCGCGATACGGATCAGACGAAAGAGCCAGTTTGACGGAAAGAGACTGGACCAGTTGACATCCCGTTCGACGCCCCGTTCCCGGCGCGCGCCACCCCTCGGCCTGGCGCTCGATCCCGCCTCGCACGAACCGCTGCATCGCCAGATCGGCGCGCAGATGCGCCGCGCCATCCTCGAGCGGCGGCTGAAGCCGGGCACGCGCCTGCCCTCGTCGCGCCTGATGGCGCAGGATCTCGACTGCGCGCGCGGCACGGTCGTGCTGGCCTTCGACCAGCTCGTGGCCGAGGGCTATGTCGTGAGCCACGCGGGTTCGGCCATGTCGGTCGCCGCCAACCTGCCCGACGAGATGCTGGTCGTGCCACGGGCCGGTGCGCCGCTTCAGGGGCAGGCTGTCGCCAAGCCCGCGGTGGCGCGGCGCGCCCGGGCGCTGCTGGCGACAGAACCAGCGCCCGTCCCCGGCGCTTCGCCGGTGGCCTTTCCCACCGGCCAGCCGGACCGTGACGCCTTCCCCTTTGCGCTGTGGGCCAAGCTGCTGGAGCGCGAGTGGCGGCGGCCCGGCGTGCAGGAGGCGAGTGCCGCCCATCCGTTCGGCCATGCGGGGCTGCGCGAGGCGATCGCGACCTATCTCGGGGTGGCGCGCGGCTTCACCTGCGATCCGGGCGCAGTCGTCGTCACGACCGGCATCCGCCACGGGCTGTCGCTGTTCGCCCAGGTCGTGCTCGATGCGGGCGACACGGCCTGGATCGAAGAGCCGGGCTTCGTCGGCGTGCGCGAGGCGCTGGCGGCGTCGGGCGTTCGCGCCGTGCCGGTGAGTATCGACGCGTCGGGCTTCTCGCCCGCGGTGGCGCTGGCCCTCGCCCCCGCAGCGCGCTTCGCGGTCGTGGCGCCCGCGCATCACTTTCCGCTCGGCACCGTCCTCAGTCTTCAGCGCCGTCTCGAACTCCTGAACTGGGCAGAGCGTGCCAAGGGCTGGATCGCGGAGGACGATTTCGACGGCGAGTATCGCTACAGCGGCCGTCCGCTGCCTCCCCTGCGCTCACTCGATCGCTCCGGCCGCGTCGCCTACTTCAGCAGCTTCTCCAAGCTGCTGTTCCCCGCGCTTCGGTTGAGCTTCCTCGTCCTGCCGGCGTCGCTGGTCGAAGCCACCGAGCGGATCATGGACCGCGTCTCGGTGCGCGCCCCGCTGCTGGGACAGGGGGCGCTGGCGCGCTTCATCGCCGACGGCCATTTCACCACCCATCTGCGCCGCACGCGGCAGCTCTATGCCGGCCGCCGCGACGCGTTGCTCGGGTCTGCCGCACGGCATCTCGACAGGCTGCTCACCGTGACGCCCGATCCGGGTGGCATGCACGTAATCGCCAGCCCCACGCCCCGGCTCACGCCGCGCTTTGACGACGTCGCGGTGACGGCGGCCGCGGCGGTCGAGGGCGTGACCGTCCAGCCGCTCTCGGTCTG
>JABMNB010000301.1 GCA_013205335.1 Rhodospirillales bacterium | reverse complement strand
CCGCTGCTGGGACAGGGGGCGCTGGCGCGCTTCATCGCCGACGGCCATTTCGCCACCCATCTGCGCCGCACGCGGCAGCTCTATGCGGGCCGCCGGCAGACGCTGCTCGATAGTGCGGCGACGCGTCTCGACGGGCTGCTCACCGTCGCCCCCGATCCGGGCGGCATGCACGTGATCGCCAGCCCCACCTCCCGGCTCGCGCCGCGCTTCGATGACGTCGCGGTGACGGCGGCCGCGGCGGTCGAGGGCCTGACCGTCCAGCCGCTCTCGGTCTGCTACGCCGACCCTGCGCGGCAGCACGGGCTGATTCTGGGTTACGCCGGAACGCCCGAGGCGGAGATCGGCCGCGCGCTGGCGAAGCTGCGCGATGTGGTGCTCGGTGCGACCGGTCACCCGAAGCGTAGCGGCCGGCGCTGAAGCGCCTCAGCCCGTCCGCGCAGCTTTGGCGGCCTCGAAGGCGGCGAGGCGCACGGCGAACTTGCCGGTGCCGGCGGCCAGCGAGGTGGGCGCGGCCGGGACCGGCAGCGTCTCGAAGAAGTGGCAGGCGACGCGATGTCCCCCGCTGGGTCCGTCGCCGGCATCGCGCAGCAGTGGCTCCTCCTGGCTGCAGCGCGGCTGGGCATACTGGCAGCGCGTGTGGAAGCGGCAGCCGGGTGGCGGGGCGAATGGGCTCGGCACGTCGCCCGCCAGCAGCAGGCGTTCCTTGCGCACGCTGGGGTCGGGTCGCGGGATCGCCGACAGCAGGGCCTGCGTATAGGGATGCCGCGGCCGGTCGTAGAGGTCGCGCTTGGAGGCGATCTCGACCAGCTTGCCGAGGTACATCACCGCGACGCGGTCGCTGATGTGCTTCACCACGGCGAGGTCGTGGGCGATGAAGAGGTAGGAGAGGCCGAAGCGGCGCTGCAGGTTCTGCAGCAGGTTCACGATCTGCGCCTGGATCGAGACGTCGAGCGCCGAGACGGGCTCGTCGCAGACGATCAGGTCGGGGTTGACCGCAAGCGCGCGGGCGATGCCGATGCGCTGGCGCTGGCCGCCCGAGAACTGATGTGGATAGCGCCGGGCGTGCTCGGGCAGCAGGCCGACCACGTCGAGCAGATCCTTCACGCGCGTCTCGCGCTCGGCGGCGGTGTGCAGGTCGTGCACGGCCATCGGTTCGGCCAGGATCTCGCCCACCGTCATGCGGGGGTTGAGCGAAGCATAGGGGTCCTGGAAGATGATCTGCATGTGCCGGCGCAGCCGGCGCAGCGAATTCCTGTCGAGGTTGGCGATCTCCTCGCCCTTGAAGCGCACCGATCCCGCGGTCGGGTCCATCAGGCGCAGCACCAGCCGGCCGGTGGTGGACTTGCCGCAGCCCGATTCGCCCACCAGCGCCAGCGTCTCGCCGCGGGCGATCTCGAAGGTGACACCTTCGACGGCGCGCACGAGGCCCACGATCTTGCGCCGGATCAGGCCGCGGCTGACGGGGAAGTGCTTTACGAGACCGTCGACCTGGAGGACCGGGACTTGCGGGACCGGGACGGCGGCGGCCTGAACGGCCGAGTTGCTGGGGTCGTTCATGGTGTCACACCTGAAATTTCGACCGGTGCCTTCCAGCAGGCCACGCGATGGTCGGCGCCCAGGGCGCGCAACGGAGGCGGCTCGTCGTGGCAGCGGCGGTCGGCGAAGGGGCAGCGTGGCGCGAAGCGGCAGCCCTTGGGCTGGTTGTTGGGGCTGGGCACCGTGCCCTCGATGGTGGCCAACCGCGCGCGTTCGACGTCGAGCCGCGGGATCGAGCCCAAAAGCCCGATCGTGTAGGGATGCTGCGGATCGGCGAACAGCGCATGGACAGGCGCGCTTTCGACGATCTGGCCGGCGTACATCACCAGCACGTCGTCGGCCACCTCGGCGATCACGCCGAGGTCGTGGGTGATGATCAGGATGGCCATGCCGAGGCGCTGCTGGAGCCCGCCCAGGAGGTCCAGGATCTGGGCCTGGATGGTGACGTCCAGCGCGGTGGTGGGT
>JABMNB010000300.1 GCA_013205335.1 Rhodospirillales bacterium | reverse complement strand
GGCAACCAGGGAGGTATAGATCACCGCCACGATGCTCAGCGTGAACACCAACGGCGCGAACATCTCTGTGGCTTCGGGGAACATCGGGATCGAGAATCTGAGGAACCCATAGCCGCCCATCTTCAGCAGCACGCCAGCCAGGATCACCGAGCCCGCCGTCGGCGCCTCGACATGGGCGTCCGGTAACCAGGTATGGACCGGCCACATCGGCACTTTCACCGCAAACGAGGCGAAGAACGCCAGCCACAGCCAGCACTGCCAGGTGAAAGGCAGGTCGAGCTTCTCCATGGCCGTCGGCAGGTCGGTCGTGCCGACCTGCCAGTAGACGGCGATGATCGCCAGCAACATCAGCACGGAGCCGAGCAGCGTGTAGAGGAAGAACTTGAAGGCGGCGTAGACGCGCCGCTTGCCGCCCCATATGCCGATGATCAGGAACATCGGGATGAGGACGCCTTCGAAGAAGACGTAGAACAGCGCCAGGTCGAGCGCGCAGAACATGCCGACCATGAAGGTCTCGAGCACGAGGAACGCGATCATGTATTCCTTGACGCGGACCTTGATCGATTCCCAGCTCGCCAGGATGCAGATCGGCGTCAGCAGGGTCGACAGCAGGACGAAGAACAGCGAGATACCGTCGATACCGACGTGGTAGCCGATGTTCAGCGCCGGCACCCAGGCGACTTTCTCCTCGAACTGGAAGCCCGCCTTCGTCGGATCGAAGCGCACCCACAGCAGGAGGGAGATCAGGAACGTCGCCAGCGTCGTGACCAGCGCGACGCTGCGGCAGTTGCGGTCGACGGCCTCCTTCGGGCCATTGACGATCAAGCAGAACAACGCGCCCACCAGCGGCAGGAACGTAATCAGGGAGAGGATAGGCCAGCTCGACATCGGGGGCCTTACCTCGCCGACAGCATGAAATAGGTGACGAGACCGGCGACGCCGACCAGCATCACGAACGCGTAGTGATAGAGATAGCCGCTCTGGAAGCGCATCAGCACGCCCGCCAGATCCTGCGCGCGAGCGGCAATGTTGTCCGGGCCGAGGCCATCGATCGTGGCGCCGTCGCCCTTCTTCCAGAGGAAGCGGCCGATGGCCAGCGAGGGCTTCACGAAGATCGCGTCGTAGAGCTCGTCGAAGTACCACTTGTTGTAGAACAGGGCGTGCAGTCCGGGGAAACGCTTCACCGTCCGCCCCGGCATGTCGGTACGCAGGACGTAGTAGTAATAGCTCAGCGCGATGCCGGCGAGGGCCACCGTCAGTGGCATCAGCTTCACCCACAGCGGCACTTCGTGGGCGTGGTGCAGCACCTCTTCCGTGGCCTTCACGGCCAGCGAATTGCCCCAGAAGGCGCGCCAGTCGTGGCCGACGAACCACTCGTAGCCGACCAGGCCCGAAAAAGCGGCGCCGATGCCCAGCACATAGAGCGGGATCATCATGACGATCGGCGATTCGTGGGCGTGATCCCAAGTATGATGGTCGCCGCGATACTTGCCGTAGAAGGTCATGAACATCAGCCGGGTCGAGTAGAAGGCTGTCATGAAGGCCGCGACGACACCCATCCAGTAGGCGAAGACGCCGACCGTCGTGTGCGTGCCGTAGGCCGACTCCAGCATGATGTCCTTGGAATAGAAGCCCGCGAAGCCCAGGCCGTTGCCCAGGATGAACGGGATGCCGATGCCCGACAGCGCCAGCGTGCCGACCCACATAAGGATGAACGTCTGCGGCGCCTTCTCGCGCACGCCGCCCATCTTGCGCATGTCCTGCTCGTGGTGGAGGCAGTGGATCACCGAGCCGGAGCCCAGGAACAGCAGCGCCTTGAAGAAGGCGTGCGTCGTGAGGTGGAACATGGCGGCCGAGTAGCCGCCGACGCCGCAGGCGAAGAACATGTAGCCGAGCTGGCTGCAGGTCGAATAGGCGACGACCCGCTTGATGTCGAACTGCGTCAGTCCGACGGTCGCGGCGAAGAAAGCGGTCGCCGCCCCGATCACGGTCACGACCATGGACGCGGTGGGCGCCAGTTCGAACAGCGGCGACAGGCGGCACACCATGAAGACACCGGCGGTGACCATGGTCGCGGCATGGATGAGCGCCGACACCGGGGTCGGGCCTTCCATGGCGTCCGGCAGCCAGGTGTGGAGGCCGAGCTGGGCCGACTTGCCCATAGCGCCCACGAACAGCAGCAGGCAGGCAGTCTCGAGCGCCGGAAGGTCCATGCCGAGGAACTGGATGCGCATCTGCGCCATCTGCGGCGCCTTGCCGAAGATCTCCTCGAAGCCGACCGAGCCCGACAGCATCCACACGGCGGCGATGCCCAGGACGAAGCCGAAGTCGCCGACGCGGTTCACGATGAAGGCCTTCATCGCGGCGGCATTGGCCGAAGGCTTGTCGTACCAGAAGCCGATCAGCAGATAGGAAGCGAGGCCCACGCCTTCCCAGCCGAAGAACAGCTGCACGAGGTTGTCGGCCGTCACCAGCATCAGCATGAAGAAGGTGAACAGGCTGAGATACGCCATGAAGCGCGGGATGCCGGGGTCGTCCTCCATGTAGCCGATGGAATATACGTGGACCATGGACGACACGCCGGTGACCACGATCAGCATGACCGCGGTCAGCGTGTCGACGCGAAGCGCCCAGGAGATGTCGAGCGTTCCCGACTCCATCCAGGAAAACAGCTTCACGACGATCAGCTTGCCGTTCTCGGGTCCGAAACCGATCCTGACGAAGACGAAGACAGAGAGAGCGGCGGCAATCAGCAGGGCGGCGCAGGTCACGATCTGCGCCGGCCGTGCGCCGATGACGCGGCAGAACAGGCCGGCGATCGCTGCTGCGACCAGCGGCAGGAAGACGATGAGCTTGATGGCGAGATCCATGATGAGCGCGCCCCTAGCCCTTCATCGCATTGATGTCTTCGACGGCGATCGTTCCGCGGTTGCGGAAGTAGACCACCAGGATCGCCAAGCCGATCGCCGCCTCGGCGGCAGCCACGGTCAGCACCAGCATGGCGAAGATCTGTCCCACGATGTTGCCCTGGAAGACCGAGAAGGCCACCAGGTTGATGTTGACCGCGAGCAGCATCAGCTCGACGCACATCAGGATCACGATGACGTTCTTGCGGTTCAGGAAGATGCCGAGGATGCCCATCGTGAAGAGCACGGCGGCGACGGCGAGATAGTGGCCCAGCCCGATCGTCATCACACCCCTCCCCGCGTCGGCACCTTGACCACCGTCATGGCCTGTTCCTTCGTGCGGTTGATCTGGTCGCCGGCCCGCTGGCGGCGAACGCCCGGCCGGCTGCGCAGGGTGAGCACGATGGCGCCGATCATGGCGACGAGAAGCACCAGACCGGCCACCTGGAAGAGGTAGAAATACTGGGTGTAGAGAACCCGGCCGATGGCGCGCGTATTGTCGACCGCCATCACCTGGGCGCCGTGCATATCGAGCCCCGCGATCGTCGTCGAGCCACTGCCGATGATGCCGACACCGAGCAGCAGCTCGGCGAACAGGACGGCGCCGATCAGGGCGCCCACCGGGAAGTAGGCCAGGAACCCTTCCCGCAGCTCCGTGAGATTGATGTCGAGCATCATCACCACGAAAAGGAAAAGCACCGCGACCGCACCGACGTAGACGATGACCAGGATCATCGCGATGAACTCGGCGCCGATCAGCAGGAACAGCCCCGCCGCGTTGAAGAACGCCAGGATCAGGAACAGCACCGAATAGACCGGGTTGCGCGAAACCACGACCATGGCGGCCGAGGCCACGGTGATCGCGGCGAAGACATAGAAGGCCAGGGCCTGGAGTATCATGATCTGTCTCTCCCCCGCCCGGCTCAGCGATACGCCGCGTCGGAATGGAGGTTGGCCGCGATCAGGCTCTCCCAGCGGTCGCCGTTCGAAAGCAGCTTGTCCTTGTTGTACATGAGTTCCTCGCGCGTCTCGGTCGAGAACTCGAAGTTCGGTCCCTCGACGATCGCGTCGACCGGGCAGGCTTCCTGGCAGAACCCGCAATAGATGCACTTCGTCATGTCGATGTCGTAGCGCGTCGTGCGACGGCTGCCGTCGTCGCGCGGCTCGGCCTCGATGGTTATGGCCTGCGCCGGGCAGATCGCCTCGCACAGCTTGCAGGCAATGCAACGCTCCTCGCCGTTCGGATAGCGACGCAGCGCATGTTCGCCGCGGAAGCGCGGGCTGAGCGGACCCTTCTCGTAGGGATAGTTAACCGTCACCTTGGGCTTGAACATGTACTTCAGGGTGAGGGCAAAGCCCGTTATCAGCTCGGAGAGCAGGAAGGAGCGCGCGGTGCGGTCGAGGGAAGCCATGGCGTGATCTCCTAAGGCTTCGGCAGCCAGCCACCGAACGTCAGGACGGCGGCGGTGAGGACGACCCAACCCAGCGACACGGGCAGGAACACCTTCCAGCCCAGGCGCATCAGCTGATCGTAGCGGTAGCGGGGCAGCGTGCCTTTGGTCCAGCTGAAGATGAACAGCAGGAAGGCGATCTTGAGCGCGAACCAGATGACGCCCGGTACGAGCGTGAACGGAGCGTAGGGTATGGGCGACTGCCACCCCCCGAGGAACAGTACCGCGCCGAGAGCCGAGAGCAGGATCATGTTGGCGTATTCGCCAAGGAAGAACAGGCCGAAGGTCATGGCCGAGTATTCGGTGTGGAAGCCCGCCACCAGTTCGGCCTCCGACATCGGCAGATCGAACGGCGTGCGGTTCGTCTCGGCCAGCGCGGAGATGAAGAAGATCACGAACATCGGCAGCAGCGGCAGCCAGAACCAGTTCCAGAACCAGCCGGACTGGGCGAGCACGACCTTCGAGAGGTTGAGCGAGCCGACGCAGAGCAGCACGGTGATCAGCACGAAGCCGATCGAGACTTCGTACGACACCATCTGCGCCGCCGACCGCAGGGCACCGAGGAAGGCGTACTTCGAGTTCGAGGCCCAGCCCGCGATGATGATACCGTAGACGCCGAGCGAAGAGATGGCGAAGAGATAGAGGATGCCGACGTTGATGTCGGCGATGACCCAGCCGTCGTCGAACGGCACGACCGCCCAGGCGACCAGCGCCGTCATGAAGGCGATCATCGGCGCGATGATGAACAGGATGCCGTTAGCGCTCGACGGGACGATCGTTTCCTTGAGGACCAGCTTCAGGCCGTCGGCGAAAGGCTGCAGCAGACCGAACGGACCGACCACGTTGGGGCCGCGGCGGAGCTGGATCGAGGCCCAAACCTTGCGGTCGACATAGGTCATGTAGGCCACGGCTACCAGCAGCGGCACCGTGACCGCGAGGCATTGCGCCAGCATGACGAGCGCCATGCCCAGCCAGGTGGTCGTGAAGAAATTGATCAAGTCGGCGTACATGCCCTACTCCGCCGCCATGAGTTGCGACCGCGAGGCCATGCAATCGGCCATGGTCTTCGACGCGCGGCTGATCGGGCAGGTCATGTAGAAGTTGGGCACAGTCGACTTGAACGGCGCATCGCTGGTCGTGCCGGCCTTGCCGAACGAGCCCCAGGCCGCGGGCGCCTGCTGGTCGATGGCCGCAAAGACCTTGTTGACGGCCACCAGCCGCGCCCGGATCTGATGCAGCGTGTCGTATGGCAGCGCTTTACCAAGTCGCTCCGAGAGGGCCCGCAGGATCGCCCAGTCCTCGCGCGCGTCACCGGGCGGATAGCCGGCGCGCCGACCGATCTGCACGCGGCCTTCGGTGTTCACATAGATGCCAGGCTTCTCGGTATAGGCTGCGCCGGGCAGGATGACGTCGGCGCGATGGGCGCCGGCGTCGCCATGGTGGCCCTGATAGATCACGAACGCCTTTCCGAGCCGGCTGGTGTCGAACTCGTCGGCAGCCAGCAGATAGACCGCCTCGATCTCGCGCTTTTCGCAACCGGCCAGGATGCCGTCTACATCGAGACCGCCCTCGCCCGGCACCATGCCAAGGTCGAGGCCGCCAACGCGCGCGGCCGCAGTGTGCAGCACGGCAAAGCCGTTCCAGTCGTCGCGAACGGCGTTCAGCTTGCCGGCGAGTTCATGAGCCATCGCCAGCACTGCGGCGCCATCCTCGCGGGCGAGCGCGCCCATGCCGAGGATGATCAGCGGATGCTTGGCACCCTTCAGCTTCTCGAAGAAGCCGAGCTTGCCCTCGACCAGCTCGCGCAAGGTCGCAGGTCCCGCCCCCAGCCGCTCGACCGGATAGGTCAGGTCTTCGACGGTGCCGATGCTCGCAATGGGGCACTTGCCGTGGAGGTAGCGCTTGCGAATCCGCGCATTGAGCACCGGCGCCTCGGCGCGCGGGTTGGTGCCGATCAGGAGGATGGCATCCGCCTGGTCGATGCCGCGGACACCGGGATTGAATATGTAACTGCCGCGCGGCCCGTCGAGCCTGGCGCCGTCCTGCCGGCAGTCGATGTTGGTCGAGCCCAGCGACGCCACGAGGTCCTTGAGGGCTACCATGGATTCGGCATCGCACTGGTCGCCGACGATCGCCGCGATCCTGGAGCCGTCCATGCCGTTCAGCCTGGCGGCAATGGCGGCGAAGGCCTGATCCCAGCTCGTTTCGACGAGCTTGCCCTTGATGCGGACATAGGGACGATCCAGCCGCTGATGACGCAGCCCGTCGAGCGCATGGCGCGTCTTGTCGGAAATCCATTCCTCGTTCACGTCGTCGTTGAGGCGCGGCAGGATGCGCATGACCTGCGCGCCGCGCGTGTCGATGCGGATGTTGGAGCCCAGGGCGTCCAGCACGTCGACCGACTCGGTCTTGGTGAGTTCCCAGGAGCGCGCCTCGAAGGCGTAGGGTTTGGAGGTCAGCGCGCCGACCGGGCAGAGATCGACCAGATTGCCAGAAAGCTCCGTCGACAGAGCATGTTCGACGTAGGTCGTGACCTCCATGCTCTCGCCGCGGCCCGTCGCGCCGAGTTCCTCGACGCCCGCGACCTCGGTTGCGAACCGGATGCAGCGCGTGCAGTGGATGCAGCGGTTCATCGACGTCTTGACCAGCGGGCCCAGCTCCTTGTCGGGCACCGCGCGCTTGTTTTCGTGGTAGCGGCTGCGGTCGAAGCCGTAGGCCATCGCCTGGTCCTGCAGGTCGCATTCGCCGCCCTGGTCGCAGATCGGGCAATCGAGCGGATGGTTTATAAGCAGGAATTCCATCACGCCCTTGCGCGCCTTCTGCACGGTCGGGCTCTGGGTGAAAATCTCCTGCTTGTCGGCGACGGGCAGCGCGCAGCTCGCCTGCGGCTTGGGCGGGCCGGGCTTGACCTCGACCAGGCACATGCGGCAGTTGCCGGCAATCGACAGGCGATCATGGTAGCAGAAGCGCGGAATCTCGACGCCTGCCAGCTCACAGGCCTGCAGTACCGTGATGCCGGCCGGCACTTCCATCTCGACGCCGTCGATCTTGACCTTGGGCATTGCCTGCTCCCCGCCCCGCCTACTCGGCCGCCAGTTTTTCTGTGCGCGCGCGGATGCGGCGCTCCATCTCCGGCCGGAAATGCCTGATCAGGCCCTGGATCGGCCACGCCGCCGCATCGCCCAGCGCGCAGATCGTGTGGCCCTCCACCTGCTTGGTGACGTCCTCAAGCGCGTCGATCTCCTCGATGCGCGCATTGCCCGTCACCATCCGTTCCATCACGCGCCACATCCAGCCTGTACCCTCGCGGCAGGGCGTGCACTGGCCGCAGCTTTCGTGCTTGT
>JABMNB010000299.1 GCA_013205335.1 Rhodospirillales bacterium | reverse complement strand
GGACTGTTGTCGTCGACGAAGACGACTTCCCACGGGATGTCGCCCATCGTCTTGTCGAGCAGGCCTACGAGGCGCGGCAGGTTCTGCGATTCGTTGAAGGTCGGAACGACGACCGACACGGTCGGGGAAAATAATTGCATCCAGCTTCGGTGTATTGCGTCGGCGGGGCCGGTCCTAACGCGATTTGTCGGGCAGATCGCCCAGCGTGACGCGACCGGACGCGCAGGCTCTCGCTCAACATCGCGACGGCGCAATTCGTCGTCCGGCACAGCCAGGCCCGTGCGCCATCGTTCAACCACTCACCCGAATTCGTTCTTGCGACATCTCGCATGAGGTCCGAGGGCTACGCTTTCACCGCGGTGGAGCGGCGCGATCCATCGCCAGGACATAACCCAGGAAGCCGTCCCGAAACCTTACGATCTGGGATTCCCCGACCAGCCCCGGCCGGGCGAGGATTTTCGCCAGCGCCGTGCGTACGGCTTCCATGTCGTTCGGCTCGACCAGGTGACCCCCCCACATGAGTACCGGACACCCCAAGCCATCCACTCGACGTTGCAATTCGGCCTTGAGATCATCGGACATGCTCAGTGCCTTCAAGTCGTCGGCGAAGATCGTTTGCGGTCTCCCATGACCTTTCAGGTAGCGTCCGTAGGCATTGTCGTGGAGTTCCTCGGCGTAGCCTGGCTTGTACCAGCTGCGAGAATCGACGACGAGCACGGGCACAACCTGGTCACGGCACTCCGGCAGGCTACGGATCCATTCGGCGCTGGCACGAAATGGCTCGCTCCACAGCATCGATTCTGTACTGGGCCGAAGGCGGTCGGTAACGATGGCAGCCATCGCGAGCACGGCGACGGGCAAGACAATGTTGGCACCGAGCCGAACAGCGCGCGCGCGATCCCTTTGAAGGGCATCGTACAATACGGCGCATAGCCCCCATAGGAATGGCGCGCAGATGAGCAGGTACCGCGGCGAGAAGTTGGGGGCAATCAGCAACGAGCTGCTGATGGCGCCGATCAACATCAGCAGCGGCACCCCGGTCGTCAGCGCGGTCACGGGATCGTAAGGAAACTTTCCCAACGCGGAATCACGCCAACCTGCGCCGCGCACCAACAGGACGACCACGCAAAGCGCGAGCGCCATGCGACCAATCTTCCCGAACGCAAGCACGAAGGTGGTCTTCATGCCGGTCACGTACCAGTCGAGGCTGTTCTGTAGCCAGTAGTTGCCCATCTCGGTTCTGGAGAAACTGGTAACGAACAGCTTGACGTAGGCTGCGGCGACCAGGAGCACGGCGAGGGCCCCCACCGCCATCAACAGGCGATTACGTGATCTCACCAGGAACAGCACGAACAGCGCCGAGAGCGCCATGAATATTAGGTAGAAGTGCGTAAAGCAGGCGGCGAAGCAGAGCGTCAACAGGCCGGCTATTCTTCTGGACTGGTGCCGAGCGTCATCGCGGTCCCTGTCACCGGCGAGCAGGGAAAGGCATAAGACCAGGATGCCGGTACCAACCAGGAGCGCCAGAGCGTAATTGCGGGCGTTTTGAGACTGCACGAACCAGTAGAACGAGCCGGTCGCCATTGCCGCGCCGAACAAGCGAGCAGGCAGGCTGAAGCTGCGGCGCGTACCAAAGAGAAAGAGCAGGACCGCGGCGCAGGCTGCGAAGGCAGAGAAGCCGCGCAATGCAATATCGGACGTCCCAACGACCTTGGAATAGAGTGCGAGGAGGAGGAAGTAGAGGGGCGAATTGAGATCGGACGCGACACGGAAGAATAGGTCGCCGGGGCGTCCTTCCGGCTCGATGATGCCAGCAGTGAAGAGTTCGTCGATCCAAAAGCTCTTGTAGTCCAAGCCGACAAATGCCCCGACCAGACCGACGGTGCAGGCAAGAGAAAAGCAGGCAATGGCAAACCGAGAGTCGATCGAACGAGTCATAGTCCCCCACGGTGAGCGCATCCGTCGACGGTGCGGCCGCGTTGCTAGGCTATACCACCGCCCGTGAACCTGCTTCAAATGCTACCATTCCGAGCCGACCGCACTGATGTGGTCGGCAGGGCAGACCGGCCTTGTATGTCGGAGCCGGACTCCCGGACTCAGATATTGAGCCTGTTGAAGATGAAGTCGGGCAGGGCGCGCACGACGAACATGATGAGCTGCCACTTGCGCGGCAGATAGGCGATGGGCGTGCCCCTTTCCAGGGCGTCGACCGTTCCCTGCGCGACGGACTCGACCGATGCGAGGCGCCGTCCCTGGGCCTTGTACTGAGCCGTCATCGGCGTGTCGGTCGGGCCGGGCTTGATCAGCACGATCTTCACGCCCGAGCCGGCGAAGCGGTGCTGCAGGCCCTGGGCATAGCGGTCCATCAGGGCCTTGGAGGCGCCGTAGACATAGTTCGCGCGTCGGCCGCGATCGCCCGCGACCGACCCGATCATCCCGAT
>JABMNB010000033.1 GCA_013205335.1 Rhodospirillales bacterium | reverse complement strand
GGCCGTGGAACGCCTTGAAGCCACCCTCGCGACGATGGAGAGGATGCAAAAGTTCCGTGGACATTTCTTCAACTGGTACGACACGAGTGATCTGCGCGCGCTGGAGCCGCGCTACGTCTCCACGGTGGACAGCGGTAACCTCGCCGGTCATTTGATCGCGCTGGCAAATGCCTGCGGCGCCTGGCGTACACAGGGTCCCGCGAAGCCCGATGGCGCCCGCGGTGCATCCGACAGTCTCGACCTCGCACGCGAGGCCCTGACGGCGTTGTCCGACGACCGCCGCACCCATCTCGTAACCAGGCCCGAACTCGTCCGGGCGTTCGACGGGCTGGCGGCCGCGCTGTCCGAGTCTCAAGTCTGGCTCGACCCGATACTGCCGATGGCGGAGACCGCCGTCGACCTCGCGCGCACGCTTTCGAGTGAGCGCGCCGATCCGGAGAGCGCCGACATGCTGTTCTGGATCGAGGCGGCTCACCGCACGATCGCGAGTCATCATCGCGACGCCGCCCGTACCAGTGAGCTGACGGACGATCTGGATCGCCGCCTGCGTACGGTCGAGACATCCGCGCGCGCCATGGCGGGCGCCATGGAGTTCGACTTCCTGTTCGATGAGCGCCGCCGACTGTTGTCGATCGGTTTCCTGGTCGCCGAAGACCGGCTCGACGTCAATTGTTACGACCTTCTCGCCTCCGAGGCCCGGCTGGCGAGCTTCGTCGCCATCGCGTCGGGCGACATCCCGGCGCGACACTGGTTCAGGCTGGGCCGCGAGGTGACGCCGGTCGCCCGCAGCGCGGCCCTGGTCTCGTGGTCGGGGTCGATGTTCGAGTACCTGATGCCGTCGCTGGTAATGCGCGCGCCGTTCGGCAGCCTGCTCGAGAAGACCAACCGGCTCGTCGTCCGCCGGCAGATTCAGTACGCGACCGACCTCGGCCTGCCCTGGGGGATCTCGGAGTCGGCCTACAACGCGCGCGACAAGGAATTCACCTACCAGTACTCGAACTTCGGCGTGCCCGTGCTCGGCTTCAAGCGCGGCCTCAGTGAGAACCTCGTCATTGCGCCCTATGCCACCGGTCTGGCCGCCATGGTCGATCCCGCGGCGGCTGCTGCCAATTTCGAGCGGCTCGCCGGCATCGGCGCGCGCGGCCGCTACGGCTTCTACGAGGCGCTCGACTTCACGCCATCGCGTCTGCCCGACGGTGAGCGCCGCGCGATCGTGCTTGCCTACATGGCGCATCACCAGGGCATGACGGTGGTGGCCATCGCCAACGCGCTGCTCGACGGTGTGATGCGGTCGCGCTTCCATGCTGAGCCCGGCGTCCAGGCGACGGAGCTGCTCCTGCAGGAGCGAGCGCCGCGCGATGTCGCGGTCGCCCATCCGCGAGCCGAGGAAGTCGGCGCCAGCGCGTTGGTGAAGGATGTGGAGCCGGCACTGGTCCGGCGCCTGCGCAACCCGCACGCCGTCAGCCCCTCTGTTCACCTCCTGTCGAACGGACGCTATTCGGTCATGCTGACGGCGGCGGGTTCCGGCTACAGTCAATGGGGAACCCAGGCGGTGACGCGGTGGCGCGAGGACACAACGCGCGACGACTGGGGGAGCTACGTCTTCCTGCGCGACGTCGAGACCGGTGCAGTCTGGTCGGCCACTCCTCAGCCGTGTAGCCAGCGCCCCGATCGCTACGAAGTGATGTTCGCCGAGGACCGCGCCGAGTTCGTGCGCCACGAGGGTACGCTTGTCACCAGTCTCGATGTCGTCGTCTCTCCGGAAGACGACGCGGAGGTCCGGCGCGTGACGCTGACCAATGTCGGCAGGCTGCCGCGTACGATCGAGCTGACGTCTTATTCCGAAATCGTCCTGGCGCCGCGCGGCGCAGATGCGGCGCATCAGGCCTTCTCCAAGATGTTCGTGCACACCGAATATCTGCCGACCGCCGGCGCGCTGCTGGCTACGCGACGGCGTCGCGGGCCTGACGAGCCCGAACTGTGGGTGGCCCATCTGGCGGTGGTAGAAGGTGTGGCCGTGGGCGAGATCGAGGTCGAGACGGATCGCGCCCGGTTCATCGGTCGCGGCAACGAGATCGGCGATGCGATCGCGGCAACCGACGGTCGCCGGCTCTCCGGTACCGTGGGGTCGGTCCTCGATCCGGTGTTCGCTCTGCGCCGGCGCCTGCAGGTACCCGCAGGCGGCATGGCGCGGATCGCGTTCTGGACAGTCGTCGCATCGTCACGTGAATCGTTGCTCAGCGCGATCGACCGTCACCTCGACGTCAATGCCTTCACGCGCGCGACGACGCTCGCCTGGACGCAGGCGCAGGTTCAGCTCCGCCATCTCGACATCGATGCGGTCGAGGCGAGCTACTTCCAGCGCCTGGCGGGGCATGTGCTTTACGCCAATCCGGCGCTGCGTTCCTCGCCCGACGCGATCCGGCGCGGCCTCGCCGCCCCGCCGACCTTGTGGTCACAAGGCATCTCCGGTGATCTGCCGATCGTGCTGGTGCGCGTCGAGGAGGTCGAGGACACCGGCATCGTGCGCGAACTCCTGCGCGCGCGCGAATACTGGCAACTGAAGGGCCTGGCAGTCGATCTCGTGATCCTGAACGAGCGCAGCACCTCCTATGTGCAGGATCTCCAGTCCATGCTGGAGACCCTGGTTCGCGCCAGCCGGTCCCGGACCCATCTCGGGGTCGAGAATGTGCCGGGCGCCGTCTTCGTGCTGCGCACCGATCTGATCTCGGCCGAGACCCGCGCACTCCTGCTGGCCCTGGCCCGCGTGGTGCTGCGCGGCGGGCGCGGCAGCCTGTCGGACCAGCTCGACCGACTCAAGTCTCCGCGCGGCGTGGCGCCGCCGCTCCGTCGTGTCGTTGCCGCCGATGTCGACACGAAGCCACCCCCGTCGCAGCCGGTGGCGCTGGGTGCGCTGCAGTTCTTCAACGGCCTTGGTGGCTTCTCGCCCAACGGCCGCGAGTACGTCACCGTGCTGGGCCCTGGCCAGGCGACGCCGGCGCCATGGATCAACGTCATCTCGAATGCATCATTCGGATTTCAGGTGGCAGCCGACGGCGGAGGCTACACCTGGTCGCAGAACAGCCGCGACAACCAGCTCACGCCGTGGTCCAACGATCCGGTCGTCGACCGCCCGGGCGAGGCGTTCTACGTGCGCGATCTCGACAGCGGCGAACTGTGGACGCCGACGGCGCGGCCGGTGCGACTGGAGCAGGCGACTTACATCGTGCGGCACGGCCGCGGCTACAGCCGGTTCGAGCTGGTGGCCAACGGCATCGCGCTGGAGTTGCTGCAATACGTCCCCTTGGGCGATTCCATCAAGATATCGCGGCTCACCCTCCGCAACATCTCCGATAGGCCGCGCCGGCTCTCGGTCACGGCCTATGTCGAATGGGTCCTGGGTCTCGCTCGCGGCGCCTCCGGCCCCACGGTCGTCACCGAGCGGGACGGCGAGACCGGTGCGATCTTCGCGCGCAACAAATGGAATCTGCATCATGGCAGCCGAGTCGCGTTTGCCGATCTCTCCGGGCGCCAGACCGCGTGGACGGGCGATCGCGGCGAATTCATCGGCCGCAACGGCAGCATGGATAATCCCGCCGCGCTCAGCGCCGCGCTGCCACTGTCGCAGCGCCTCGGCGCCGGCCTCGATCCGTGCGCCGCCTTGCAGACCGCCGTCGACCTGAAGCCGGGCGGCGTGCACGAGGTCGTCTGCTTCCTGGGCCAGGCAGCCGATGAGGGCGAGGCGCGTGCATTGATCGCGCATACAGGGTTGCCGATCTGGCCGCCGTGCATCGCGAGGCAGTGGGGTTCTGGGACGGTGTCCTGGGCACGGTACAGGTGAAGACCCCCGATCCCGCGACCGACATCCTGTTGAACGGCTGGCTGCTCTACCAGTCGCTGGCCTGCCGCTACTGGGCCCGTTCGGCCTTCTATCAGGCGAGTGGCGCCTACGGATTCCGTGACCAGCTCCAGGACGCGATGTCGCTGTCCGTGCCGATGCCTGCGCTGGCGCGCGCCCATATCCTGCGCGCGGCGTCGCGGCAGTTCGTCGAGGGCGACGTCCAGCATTGGTGGTTCCCGATCGCGGGGCAGGGCGTTCGCACGCGCATCTCCGACGACCGCGCCTGGCTCGCCACCGTCGCCGCGCACTATGTCGAGACCACAGGCGACGCGGCGATCCTCGACGAGCCCGTTTCCTTCCTCGACGGGCCGGCGCTGCGCGAGGGCGAGCACGACCTCTACTTCCAGCCCGGCGAGGCCGACGAGAGCGCGCCCCTGTTCGAGCATTGCGCCCGCGGCCTCGACCTCAGCCTGGCTACGGGCGCGCACGGCCTGCCGCTGATCGGTACCGGCGACTGGAATGACGGCATGAATCGGGTGGGCGAGGCGGGGCGGGGCGAGAGCGTCTGGCTAGGCTGGTTCCTGTACGCGGCGCTGCTTGCGTTCGCGCCGATCGCCGAGCGTCGTGGCGAAGGGCGACGGGCGGCCACCTGGACCGCGCATGCCGAAGCGCTGAGGGCCGCGCTCGACCGCGAAGCCTGGGACGGCGCGTGGTACCGCCGCGGCTATTATGACGACGGCGCGCCGCTGGGCTCGTCGACGAGCGAAGAGTGCCGCATCGATTCCATCGCCCAGTCATGGGCCGCCATTTCGGGAGCGGCCGATCCGGCGCGAGCCGTGCAGGCCATGGAGTCGCTCGACAGGATGCTCGTGCATCGCGGCGACCGGCTGGCGTTGCTGTTCACGCCGCCTTTCGACAAGACCCCGCTCGATCCCGGTTACATCAAGGGCTATCCGCCCGGCATCCGGGAGAATGGCGGTCAGTATACCCACGCTGCGGCGTGGTCGATCATGGGCTTCGCGGCACTCGGCCAGGGCGACAAGGCCCACGAGCTGTTTGCGCTGCTCAACCCGATCAACCACACGGCGACCCGCGCCGGCGTGCTGCGCTACAAGGTCGAGCCCTATGTAGTGGCGGCCGACGTCTACTCGGTGGCACCGCATGTCGGGCGAGGTGGCTGGACCTGGTATACTGGTTCGGCGGGCTGGCTCTACCGCGCCGGCATCGAGTCGATCCTCGGGCTCAAGGTGAAGGGCGACCGGTTCGAGGTCGCGCCCTGCCTGCCGACGGCGTGGCCGGGCTTCGAGATGACCCTGACCTTGCACGGGTCAGCCTACGAGATCGTGGTGCGCAATCCTGCCGGCGTCAGCCGCGGCGTCGTCGCCGTCGAGGTGGACGGTGAGACCCAGCCGGTGGTGGACGGCAAGGCGGTGATCGGCCTGGGCGCAGACTCCGCCCGGCGCAGAGTTGTCGTGACCCTGGGCTGAGCGCTACTTGCGCTTGGCGGCGGCGGCCGCCGCGGGCTTCACCGCGGATGCCATGGCCGAGGCGAAGGTCGGTGCGACGGTCTTGGTCTTGTCCTGCTTGGGCTTCTTCGTCTCGCGGTTGCCGCGGCGATGCTTCATGGACATGGGAGGGGTGGCTTTCTGGCGTCGAGGCGGAGAAAATCCCTGCATCGTCGGGCCATGGCAAACCCTACGCCCTTTCCCGCGCGAAGTACGATTGCTGGCCGGCTAATTCTCAACCACCGCGACGACCGCGTGCGGGCGGGGTATCGGGGTGCGCTCCGGCGTGGCCGATTGCGAATGCGACGACGCACGGTCGCCGATGGTGAGGGCCGCCACCAGGAAGAGCAGACCGCCGGCCAAGGCGCTCGGCGCAAAGCCCCAGCGGCCGCTGTGCCGCCAGCACGGAAAGGCGGCGATGCCCGCAGCCGCCAGGAGCACAGCGAGGATCAATCCCAGCATTCCTATCCCCTTATCGTTGACCGGTGAACGAGCACGAAGGGTGCGGGTTGCCTTGGAACGGTCGTTTTTTCGATAAAGTTTTGTTGCCCGGCTTGTCCCCAGCGACCGCATTCCACATGGCCGCACGGCAGGCGCCGAGGGTAGTTTAGCCGCAATAATGAACGTTCCCCTCTCCGACGCCCGCGCGCTGCTGCATTCCGTCTTTGGATTCAACGCCTTCCGCCCCGGGCAGGAGGAGATCGTGCGTGCGGTGCTCGACGGTGAAAACGTCCTCGCCGTGATGCCAACGGGCAGCGGCAAGTCGCTTTGCTTCCAGCTTCCGGCTCTCGTGCGGCCCGGCCTCACCTTGGTCGTGTCGCCGCTGATTGCCCTGATGCGCGATCAGGTGCAGGCGCTGACCGCCGCCGGGGTCGTGGCCGGCAGCCTCAACTCCAGCAACGAGCCGGCCGAGAACGCGCGCGTGATGGGCCTGCTGCGGCGTCGAGAGCTGCGCCTGCTCTACGTCGCGCCGGAACGGCTGGCGCGGCCCGACACGGTCGAGATGCTGGCCGAGGCCCAGGTCTCGATGATGGCGATCGACGAGGCGCACTGTGTCTCGCAGTGGGGCCACGACTTCCGGCCTGACTATCTCACGCTGGGCAATCTGGCGCGGCAGATCGGAGGCCGTCTGCAGACGCTGGCCTTCACCGCCACCGCCGACGCGCCGACCCGCGGCGACATCGTCGAGAAGCTGTTCGCCGATCCGCCGCGCGTTTTCGTGCGCAGCTTCGACCGTCCCAACCTCAAACTCGCCTTCAAGCCCAAGGAAAGATCGACGCGCCAGGTGCTGTCCTTCGTGCAGGCGCATCCGGGCGAGAGCGGCATCGTCTACTGCTCGTCGCGCCGCAAGGTGGAGGAGCTGGCCGAGACGCTGGTCGCCGCGGGGATCAACGCGCGGCCCTATCATGCCGGCCTCGACAAGTCGGTGCGCGACCGCAACCAGGACGCCTTCCAGCAGGAGGACGGGCTGGTAATGACCGCGACCGTCGCTTTCGGCATGGGCATCGACAAGCCCGACGTGCGCTTCGTCTGCCACGCCGACCTACCCTCCAACGTCGAGGCCTATTACCAGGAGATCGGCCGAGCCGGCCGCGACGGGCTGCCGGCCGACACGCTGACGCTCTACGGGTTGGGCGACATGCAGCTCCGGCGACTGCAGATCGAGCAGGGCGATTCCTCCGACGAGCGCAAGCGCATCGAGCGTCAACGGCTGGGCGCACTGCTGGCGCTGGCCGAAGCGCCGCGGTGTCGCCGCCAGACCCTGCTCGCCTATTTCGGCGAGGCCTCGGAGACCTGCGGCAACTGCGATCTCTGCCAGGAAGGCGTCGAGCTGGTCGACGCGACGGTCGATGCACAGAAAGCCATGTCGGCCATCGTGCGGACAGGCGAGCGCTTCGGCATGGAGCATCTCATCGCCATCCTGACGGGCGAGCGCACCGACAACGTGGCGAAGTTCAACCATGAAAAGCTGCCGACCTTCGGTGTCGGCAAGGACCGCAAGCCCGCCGACTGGCGCTCCATCTTCCGCCAGCTTTCGGCGATCGGGCTGATTGCGCAGGATCTGATGGAACACGGCCGCTGGTGGGTCACCGACGAGGGCTGGGGCGTCCTGAAGGGCAAGCAGAAGGTCGAGCTGCGCAAGATCGTGGCGTCGGCCACGGGCAAAGGCGCGCGCCGGGACCGGCGTGCTGCGACCGCGGCGATCGTGGGCGATGCCGACAGCGCCTTGCTGGAATCGCTGCGCTCGCTCCGGACCCGGCTGGCCCGCGCGCAAAACGTGCCCGCCTATGTGGTTTTTTCCGACCGCACCCTGGTCGAACTCGCCACCCACCGGCCCACGACCGCAGCCGCAATGCGGGAAATCCACGGGATCGGCGACACCAAGCTGGAGCGCTACGGCGCTGATTTCCTGGCGATCATCGAGCCCCGCTCCCCGGCTCGGGGAACCGGGACTACGCCATGAGCGGCCTCGATCTCGCCGATCAAATCGAGGGTCTGCTCGGCTGAGCTTGTGAGGCGAGGAACGGCATCACCCGACGCACTCGCTCGTCGCGCAGCCAAAGCCCACCCCAGACGATGACGCCGAGATAGATGCCGAACAGCGTGTGGCTGAGCAGCGGGCTGCCGATCCGCAGGTGGGTCGCGATGGCGCCACCGAACAGGCCGGTCAGAAGCACCGCGCCCAACACCGCCGTACGCGGCCAGGCGTAAAGCGCCGTGCAGGCGAGCGTCACGATGGCGAGGAATCGCGCGAAGGAATCGGTCGTGGGATGGCCGAGCTCCTTCATCGTGGTGGTTACGATCTCCAGGGGCGGCAGCTTGATCACCCCGTCGAAGATCAGGAACAGGATGGCAAGACCGCTCAGGATGCGGCCCGCCCACCTTGCGCGCTGGGAGATCATGATCAGCCCTTCTCGAAGGGCGCTCCCATCGACCACAGGACGCCGAACGGATCGCGGAACTGGCCGTAGCGGTCGCCCCAGAACATGTTCTGGACAGGCAGCACCACCTCACCCCCGGCCTTCACCGCCTTGTCGAAGGCGGCATCCACGTCGGGGACCTGGAGGTGGAGCGCGAAGCCCGCCGGCCTTTCCAGCGGATGGCCATGCTCGGGGAAAGCGTCGGCCAGCATCAGAGAACCGCCATTGATCACCAGATGGATGTGCATGTGGCGGCCCTTGTCGTCGGGCGGCATGCGCATGACTTCCGTGGCATCGAGCGCCTCGACGTAGAACGCGGCCGCCTGGCCGGCATTGCTGACAGAAAGGTAGGGGCAGGGGCCACCGAGAACCGGAGGGGCGGCATTGGCATTGGTCACGGCGATCTCCTGGGCTGACGTCATGGCCCGAGGACGAACGGCCCCTCCCGATTCCGACAACGCGACCAAGATTTTTCACTCCCCTAGAGGGAGAGGCGATCCAGATGCTGGCGGATATGCGCCGCCTCGGCCGGGGTGTTGGCGAGCGCAATCGCGCGGCTGAAGGCCTCGTGGGCTTCCTGGGGGCGCCCGAGCTGCTGCAGCAGCGCGCCCTTTACGCCATGGAAATAGAAATAACCCTGCAGCCGCGCGCCGAGTGGTTCGATCATCTCGTACGCGGCTTCGGCCCCGCGGACCTTGGAGACGGCCACGGCGCGATTGAGAGTGATCACGGGCGAAGGCTGCAGGCGCTCGAGGTTGGCATAGAGCATGTCGATCTGCGCCCAGTCCGTATCCTCGGCGCACGGCGCGCGAGCATGCAGCGCTGCAATGGCGGCCTGGATCTGATAGGGGCCGGGCCGGCGGTGGCGCATGGCCTTGTCGATCAGGGCCAGCCCCTCGGCGATCCGCGGCCGGCTCCACAGGCTGCGATCCTGGTCTTCGAGCAGCACGATGTCGCCGTCTTTGTCGAAGCGGGCTTTTGCCCGTGCGCGCTGCAGGAGCATCAGCGCCGTGAGGCCCATGATCTCCGGCTCGCTGGGAAACAGGCGCAGCAGCAGGCGGACCAGCCAGATTGCTTGCTCGGCCAGAGGCGTGCGGGCCTCTGCCTCGCGGCTGCTGC
This sequence comes from Rhodospirillales bacterium, assembly GCA_013205335.1. Taxonomy (GTDB): domain Bacteria; phylum Pseudomonadota; class Alphaproteobacteria; order Reyranellales; family Reyranellaceae; genus Reyranella. Next base: position 6,028 of record JABMNB010000033.1, on the reverse strand, counting down.
TCGAGGAATATCCTTCGTTGAAGAGAAGGTAGATCATCGCTGCCACGGCGGCGAGCCGTTCGGCCCGTTCCGGGGCGCCTGGTGTTTCGAAGGCGACGCTGGCATTGCCGATGCGCGCCTTGGCCCGGGTGATGCGCTGCTCCATGGCGGCCTCGCTCACCAGGAAGGCCTGCGCGATCTGCTTCACCGAGAGGCCGCAGACGATGCGCAACGCCAGTGCGATCTGCTGGGTCGCCGGCAGTTCCGGATGACAGCAGATGAACAGCAGCCGCAGGATGTCGTCCTTGTAGTGCTCGCCGTCGAGCCGGTCGGCCAACGACGCCTCGGCGTCGGTGAGGTCCGACAGCACCGCCTCGTCCGGCAGCTCGGTCTGCCTGGCGCGCTTGCGGATATCATCCATCGCGGCGTTGCGACCGACCAGGATCAGCCAGGCGGCGGGATCACGCGGTGGCCCGTTGTGCGGCCAGCTCTTGAGCGCACGCAGGCAGGCTTCCTGAAAGGCTTCCTCGGCGGTATCGAGATTCCGGAAGTAGCGCAGCAGCGCGCCCATCACCTGGGGGCGGGCCGCGCTCAGAACCGGATCGATCCAGCCGAGATCGTTCATGCGACAGGCTTCTTTTCGTCAGGAAGCTGGCTGGGATGGAATTCGGCCACCGGGCGGATCTCGTAGCTGCCGGTGCCGGGATTGGCCTTGGCGAGCTCTTTCGCCGTGTCGAGGGCGGCCTCCAGGGTGGCGCAGTCGATGACGTAGAAGCCGAGGAGCTGCTCCTTGGTCTCCGCGAAGGGCCCGTCGATCACCAATTCCTCGCGCCCCTTGCGCAGGGTCGTGGCCGCCGTCGTCGGCAGCAGGCGGGCCACCGGCCCCAGCCGTCCCTGCTGGGCGAGCTTGTCGTTCACCGCGTAGAGCCTGGCCATGGTCTCGTCGTGATGGTCCTTGGACCATGCGCCGATGGCTTCCTCTGAATTGTAGCAAAGAATGGCGTAGAGCATGGATCTTGGGCTCCTGTTGGTCCTAGGACGCAGGAACCGGCCGTCAGCCGACAATCCAGCGCGAACTAAATCAGCTCACTCGGCGTCGGAGGAGACGGGATTGTCGAAGGGCGAGCCGGCATTGAGAATTCGATAGCGGCCATCCTGGATCTCCGCCCCGGTGACGATGCCGGTGCGGGCGCTGCCGCCGTCGAGGCCGAGACGGTCGCCCTCGAAAAGGTGCGGGTCTTCCGCCCCGCTGATCGCCTTGTGCTTGTCGGGTGGCGTATGGCCGTGCACCACCAGAGTGCCGCCGAAGCCCTGCTTCCAGTCGAGGAAGCCGTGGTTGATCCAGGCCCAGCGTGCTTCCGTGAAGATCGTCCAGGGCCGGGCAAGAAACTCGTCCTCGTCGGCATGCGGGTCGAGTCCGCCATGGACGAACACCGTATTGCCCAGCCTGACATGCGAGCGCATGCCGTGCAGGCGATGCACGACCGCCTCGCTGAGTGCTTCCTTTAGCAGGGTCTGGTCGACATGTGCCGCGGGATGGCCGGCGCGCTTTGCCATCTCGTCGAGCAGCACGTGACCTCCCATGCGCCTCGACATCCACATCGTCTCGGCCTTGTGGGCGTGCGGGCCGCCGATGACGGTGAGCATCATCATGATCTCGTGGTTGCCCATCAGCCGGTCGACATGGTCGACCCCGTGCGCTTCCTCGTCCTGAGCCCAAAGCTCCAGCACGCCGACGCTGTCGGGGCCGCGGTTGATCAGATCGCCGAGATAGATCAGCCGGCGCCTGCCTGTGGCATCCCCTGCGAGGGCGGCGATCGACTTCAGCAACACGCTGAGTTCAGCCGCGCAGCCATGGACGTCGCCGATGGCGAACACCGTCTCGCCCTTCATGTCGAAGGGCGCGGGCTTCCAGTCGGAAACGGTGACGGGCAGTTGGATCATTGCAGGCCGATGCTAGCCCTATCCGGTGCGGCGCTCCACCACGGCCGGCTCTTCCTCGAGCATAAGTGGAATAGCGCCGGGGAAGGCGCCGGTCGATGCGGGGGCCAGCGTCCGGCGGACGACACCGGTTGCCTCGGGTGTCAGGACGTCGGTTGCCGCCGCGCTCGCACGCCCTGCGAGATCGCTCTCTATTTGGTGACGTCGTTCTCGCGGATGAAGGTGCGGACGCGCGGCATGATCTGCTCGCGCCACTTGCGGCCGTTGAAGATGCCGTAATGGCCGACCCGCGGCTGCTCCCAATGCACGTGGCGCGCCCCGGGGATGTTCGGTGTGAGGGCATGGGCGGCCTTGGTCTGGCCAATGCCCGAAATGTCGTCGAGTTCGCCTTCGACCGTCATCAGGGCGGTCTCGATGAAGGAGGGATCGATCTTGCGTCCGCGGCTCACCCACGCGCCGCGTGGCAGCAGGTGTTCCTTGAACACGACCTCGATGGTCTGGAGGTAGAACTCGGCGCTGAGATCCATCACCGCCAGATACTCGTCGTAGAACGCGCGGTGTCCGTCGGCCGGCTCGTCGTCGCCCTTCACCAGATGCTCGAACTGCCGCATGTGCGCATTCACATGGCGGTCGAGATTCATGCTGATGAAGGAGGTGAGTTGCAGAAAGCCCGGATAGACGCGGCGCAGCGCGCCCGGATAATTGAGCGGCACCGTCGAGATGACGTTCTGGCGGAACCACATCATGGAGTTGCGCATCGCCAGGTCGTTGGGGACCGTGGGGCTGACGCGCGTGTCGATCGGGCCGCCCATCAGGGTGATCGACCTGGGCTGACGCGACTCCTTCGCCTCGGCCATCAGCGCGGCGGCAGCCATCACCGGCACCGAGGGCTGGCAGACGGCGATGACATGGACGTCGGGTCCGAGATAGCGGCAGAATTCCGCGACGTAGTCGATGTAGTCGTCGAGGGCGAAGTTGCCCTGATCGAGCGGCACCTCGCGCGCGTCGACCCAGTCGGTGATGTGCACGTCATGATCGGGGAGCAGGGCCTCGACCGTGCCGCGCAGCAGGGTGGCGTAGTGGCCACTCATGGGCGCCACGACCAGCACCTTGGGATCGCGCCGGGCGGTGTCGCGACGGAAATGGAGGAGCTGGCAGAACGGTTTGCGCAGAAGGATCTCTTCGTTGACCGCGACGGTCTCGTCACCGACCTGCGTGGTCGCCAGCCCGAACGCCGGCTTTCCGTAGTTCTGGGTGAGGCGCGTCATGATCTCCGCGCTGGCGGCGATCGACTTGCCGAACCAGGTCTCCGCCCAAGGATTGTAGGGGCTGGAATAGACCTGTTCGAGGGCGCTGGCCCACATCCGGATCGGAGCTGCGAGCTGGCGCTGGACTTCGTAGGCTTGATACAGCATGGGGCGCGGATTGTACGCGCCAGCCGCAGCTTGTCACGCCCATACTGCGACGCAGCAATCGTTCTGAATCAAAGACTTAGAGTAAGCGCCGCACCGCATTGGCAATGGTTTCGGCCTTGGCGTCATGGGTGAAGTGGGTGACGAAGCGGCCATTGCGGTCGAGCAGATAGATGATCGAGGAATGGTCCATGAGGTAGGGCGAGCCGTCCTTGCCCGGGACCTTCTGGGCATAGACGCGATAGGTGCGCGTCACGTCGCTGATCTGTTGGGGCGTGCCCGTCAGGCCAATGAAGGTTGAACCGAAATTCGGCACATAGCCCTTCAGCAATTCCGGCGTGTCACGTTCCGGATCGACGGTGATGAAGACCATGTTGACCTTACTGGCAGCGTCCGGTCCCAGCTTCTCGATCGCCGTTTCCATCAGCAGCAGCGAGGTCGGGCAGACGTCGGGACAATAAGTGAAGCCGAAGTAGATGAGGGTCGGCTTGCCCTTGAGCTGGTCGCTCGAGAAGGGGCGTCCGTCCTGGTCGACGAGCCGGAACGGCCCGCCGATCGACGGCTTGCCGCCCTGCGTGGCATCCCAGGCTATCCATCCGGCGGCGATGGCGAGGGCTGCGATCCAGACGCCCATTAGCGCCTTCATGGTACGTGACATGGCGCGGAACATGGGCCGCCAGGGCAGGCTCGACAAGCCGGACCGCTCGTCGCACAAGCTGATGTGATGACGAGACGCATCCTGGTCCTGGGCGGCGGCTTTGCCGGCCTGTGGAGCGCACTGGCGGCGGCGCGGGCGCGAGAGACCTTCGGCGCCGACATCGAGATCGTCCTTCTGAGCGACACGGAATGGCACTCTATCCGCGTGCGCAACTACGAGGCCGACCTGTCGGATACGCGCGTCGCGCTCGACGGCGTGCTGGGGCCGGTTGGCGTCCGCCGCCTCCAGGGCACGGTCGAAGGGATCGACGTTGCAACTCGAATGGTGACCTGTGTGGCGGGTGGCGCGACCCGGCGGATCGCTTACGATCGGCTGGTGTTCGCGCTGGGCAGCCGCCTTGCGCGGCCCCCGGTGCCGGGTCTCGCCGAGCATGCGTTCGACGTCGACACCTACGCCTCGGCGACACGGCTCAACGAGCACATTGCAGGATTGCCCTCACGGGCATCGACCGTGCTGGTCGTGGGCGGCGGACTGACGGGCATCGAGGCGGCGGCGGAGATGCCGGGCAAGCTGCGGGCGGCAGGCATCGCTTCGCCGCGCGTCATCCTGGCCGATCGCGCGCCGCGCATCGGCTCCGACATGGGCGCGGAAGCGGTCCCGGTCATCGAGGAGGCGCTGCAGGCGCTGGGTGTTGAAAGGCTCGGCGGCGTATCGGTCGCGGCGATCGACGCAGCCGGCGCGACTCTGAAAAACGGCGAGCGCATCGAGGCCGCCACCGTCGTCTGGTGCGCCGGCATGCAGGCCCATCCGCTCACGGCCGCCTTCCCGGCCGAACGCGACCGGCTGGGACGACTGCCGGTCGATCCGACCTTGAAGATAAAGGGGCTCGCGGCAGAATTTGCGGCAGGCGACGTGGCGACGTTTCTGATCGATGGCGCGCACGGCTGCGTCATGTCCTGTCAGCACGGACGGCCGATGGGCCGCTTCGCCGGCCACAATGCGGTCTGCGACCTGCTTGGCCGGCCGATGCTGCCGCTCGCCATCGCCTGGTACACGACGATCCTCGATCTCGGGCCGTGGGGCGCGCTCTACACCGAGGGGTGGGAGCGCCGGCTGGTGTCGCGCGGCGCGACGGCCAAGCGCACCAAGGAGCTCATCAATCGCGAGCGCATCTATCCGCCGCGGTCCGCCGAGCGACAGGCGATCCTTGATGCGGCAGCGCCGACAGTGCAGACACCACCCGTGCGTTTCGACTGAGAAGGGAAGTGCGATGTTCTACGATGCCGCCAAGCGCGACCATGGATTGCCGCAGGATCCACTGAAGGCGTTGATCGTCCCCCGGCCGATCGGCTGGATCTCGACGGTCGACGGCCAGGGCCGCGTCAACCTCGCGCCCTACAGCTTCTACAACGGCGTCGGCGAGTTCCCGCCCATGGTCTACTTCGCCATCACCGGCACCTACGGCGACACGCCGACCAAGCACAGCCGCATGAACGCCGAGGAGACCGGGGAGTTCGTGGTCAACATGGTGACGGCGGACATGAGCGAGAAGATGAACATCACCACCGCGATGGTGGCCTATGGCGTCGACGAGATGAAGCTCGCCGGCCTCACGCCCGAACCCTGTCGCTTCGTGAAGCCGCCGCGGGTCAAGGAATCTCCCGTGGCTCTCGAGTGCAAGTACTGGAAGACGATCGAGCTGCCGGAGGAGCCGGGCTTTGAGGCCAAGCGTGGCTCCATCGTGCTGGGCCAGGTCGTCGGCATCCACATCGACGATGCCCTGCTGAAGGACGGCCGCGTCGACATCATGGCGATGAAGCCGGTGGCGCGCCTGGGCTACAGCGAATACTCGACGACCGACAACGTCTGGAAGATGCGTCGCCCGGACGATCCCCGGTATCAGTAGAATTGGCTTGAATCTGTCGTCCTGAGCGCGGCGAAGGACCTTGCGGTACGACCAGCAGACTTCGTGGTGGGCGTGAGATCCTTCGCTGCGCTCAGGATGACATAGGGTGTTGTCGCTGCTCGATCAGTGAGC
>JABMNB010000032.1 GCA_013205335.1 Rhodospirillales bacterium | reverse complement strand
CTCGACCTCTTCAAGCACCGCACCGTGCTGCAGACCGTCGAAACCGAGCATGGGCCGATCAAGGTCGTCGGTTCGGGCTTCCGGCTGGAACATGGCGGCGGCTCGATCGATCGCCCGCCCGCGACGCTCGGCCAGCATACCGACGAGGTGCTGAAGGAAGCCGGCTATTCCGCCGCCGATATCGCCGAGATGCGCAGCGCGCTGGTCGTCTAGCGTCTGACGATCATTACCACGAACCTCATGCTGAGGAGCGCTCCGCAGGAGCGCGTCTCGAAGCATGGGCGCGAGCACCCTGTCTGTTGCCCACCCTTCGAGACGGCGCTTCGCGCCTCCTCAGGGTGAGGTGAGGGCCATGCGCCGTTACTGGCGCAGGCGCGGGCCCTTCCAGGTCAGCTCGTAGTTCAGCTGCACGCGGTACTCCGTATAGGAGGTGACCGAGTTGTTGAGGTACTGGTCGACGAAAGCGACGCGGTTGCGCAGATTGAACGGCTTGAGCCAACCGGGCGCGTTCGCCATGGCGTCGCCCCTGATGGCCAGTTCGAGATCGTATTCCCAGTTGTTGGACAGCGACGTGTGCGTCTGGGGATTGACCGAGTTGCCGCCGTAGGTCGCCGTTGCCAGGAAGATCACGCCGGGAAGTCCCGCGCCCTTGAAATCGTAGCTGGCGCCCGCGGTCACGGCCATTTCGCCGGCGCGATTGAAGTCCAGAGACTGCATCTTGTTGTAGCCGATGAAGATGCCGTAGGGGTTACGCCAGGCCGCCGCCGAACCGATCTGCGTGTAGGACACGCGGAAAGCCATCGGCCCCCAGAACGCGTCGGCACGGAAGCCGCCCCAGAAGGTGCTGAAGGGCTGGCCGGTGAGGAGGTTCATGCCGTTGCTGCCCTGCACCGCGAATTGCGCGGCGAGCGCGACGCGGAGGTCGTCGTTCACCTTGATCGTGCCGCCGACATCGGCGTAGCTCGACCACAGGATGTCCGGGACATAGTAGGTCGAGGCGCGGACCTGTATCTCGTTCATGGTGCCGTACTTCGCGCTGAAGAGCGCCATGCCCTTGTTCACGTTCGGCGCACCGGCCGCTTCGCCCATGTTGATGAAGGCCGAGTAGTCGCGCGGCTTCATGGCGGCGACGTAGCCTGCGAAATAGTTGACCGGCCCGAGCGCGCCGCGCAGCGCATAGGCCTCGAACGTCTGGGGAATTTCGCGGTCGTCGCGCGGATTCACCTCGAGTTCATCGACATACTGCCGGAACACGGTGGCGGTCTGCTTCTTCCAGCGGGCCGAGGCGTAGGCCTGGCCGAGCGTGAAGTAGCCGTATCCACCCGGCTTGAGCAGCGACGTGCCATCGGAGGTGGTGTCGCGGCCCTGCGGCGCCCAGACCGGTTGTGTCGTGTAGCCGACCGCGCCGAGCTGCAGCGTGTCGTAGAACCATCCGGTCTGCAGGCCGACCCAACCGCCGGTGACGATGGCGGCCAGGTTGGGCGGCCTCTGGTTCTGCCGGTCGAACAGGTAGCTGCGCAGGTGCAGGACGGCCGTCGCCTCATCGTAGAGGAAACGCTGCAGTTCAGCCTTGAGCCCGGTGTCAGGCGGTTCCGCCGGCGCCTCCTGGGCGTGACCCAGCTTGAGCGGCGCAACGACCAGCAGGGCAAAGGCAAGACAGCTCGTCATTCTGGCGAACAGTCGTGCTCGCACCATCGGCTACTCCCCCACTCTTGTTCGTCGAGGCTTAGAGGGGCGCGGTTACGGAAATGCGGAACACACGCGACAGTTCGCGAACGCAAGCTTGAGATCGGGAGGCCGGCGCTCTAGGGTCGCCTTGTCCAAGGGGGGTCCCGACAAGGGGCTGAGATACCGATGGTCGCCAGTGCCAACTGGCGTCGGCGCGGTGACCCTTTGAACCTGATCCGGGTCATGCCGGCGAAGGGACTGGATACATCCTTTGCGCGACAACGCCGGATCTCCGTCTGCCAACAGTCACGGGAGATCCATCATGGACACCATCGTCACCGCCACAGCCCCAACCGTCACGACGGGGCCGCTGCCTTCATCCCGCAAGGTCTACGCAACGCCTGACGCGGCGCCGGACCTGCGGGTTCCCCTGCGCGAGATCGAGCTGTCGTCGCCTGCCGAGCCGCCGGTGCGCGTCTACGATACGACAGGCCCTTACACCGACACGAGCATCGCGATCGACGTGCGCAAGGGCCTCGCCCAGACGCGTCGCGGCTGGGTCGTGGCGCGTGGTGGCGTCGAGGAATATGCCGGCCGCATCATCCAGCCGATCGACAACGGCAACGTGAAGAAAGCGGTGCTGCGGCCGTTTCCCGACACCCTGCGGCCTCTGCGCGGCCTCGACGGCAAGCCGATCACGCAGTTCGAATGGGCGCGCGCCGGTGTGATCACCAAGGAGATGATCTACGTCGCGGCCCGCGAAAACCTCGGCCGCCGGACGGTGCTCGACGAGGCCGAGGCGCGGCTGGCCGACGGCGAAAGCTTCGGCGCGGCGCTGCCGGCCTTCATCACGCCGGAGTTCGTGCGCCAGGAAGTGGCCTCGGGCCGCGCCATCATCCCGGCCAACATCAACCACACCGAACTCGAGCCGATGATCATCGGTCGCAGTTTCCTGGTGAAGATCAACGCCAATATCGGCAATTCGGCGGTGTCTTCCTCCATGGAGGAAGAAGTCGAGAAGATGGTGTGGGCGATCCGCTGGGGCGCCGACACGGTCATGGATCTGTCGACCGGCCGCAACATCCACGACACCCGTGAATGGATCGTGCGCAACGCGCCGGTGCCGATCGGCACCGTGCCGATCTATCAGGCGCTCGAGAAAGTGGGTGGCGATCCGACGAAACTGTCGTGGGAAGTCTTCCGCGACACGCTGATCGAGCAGGCCGAACAGGGCGTCGACTACTTCACCATCCATGCCGGCGTGCGGCTGGCGCATGTGCCGCTG
>JABMNB010000298.1 GCA_013205335.1 Rhodospirillales bacterium | reverse complement strand
CCCGGCAATCAATAGGTCGCGAAGATTCGCTCGATCTCCACCGGATCGGAGGTCCGGGTGAGCGCCAGCCCCAGCAACAGTCGCGCCTTCTGGGGATTGAGATTGTCCGCCGCGAGCACACCGGCATCCGCGAGTTTCTTGCTGCGATGGATGCGGCCCGAGCCGGCGCGCGAGGACTGCACGACGACGATTCCCTGGCGGACCGCGTCGGCCATCGCTGCGAGGTCGGCGGCCGGCGGCATGCCCGGTGCGAAACCAGCCGAAACCAGTCCCTTCGCCCCGGCGGCGATGAAGGCGCGCATCGCGCTGCCGTCGGAGCCCGCATAGGCATAGGCGATGTCGACGCGCGGCAGGGCGTCGAGCCCCGTGAGGTCGAATTCGGTGTCGGGCATATGCCGGCGCTCGGGCCGGCGATAGTAGGCGATGCGATCGGCATCGGCGTGGCCCAGGATGCCGAAATCGGGCGTGCGGAACGTCTGCATGCGCCAGTTCGATGTCTTTGTGACCTCGCGGGCCGCCTGGATCTCGTCGTTCAGCAGCACCAGCACGCCACGGCCGCGGCTGTGCGGACTGGCGGCCGTACGCACGCCGTTCACGAGATTGATTGCGGCATCGGTCGACAGGCCCGACGCCGGCCGCTGCGAACCGATCACCACCACGGGCACCTCGACCTTCAGCACCAGGTTCAGGACCCAGGCCGTCTCCTCGAGCGTTGCCGTGCCGTGGCCGATCACGATCCCGGAAAGGTCGGGGTGCTCGGCCACGACGCGATGGCACAGCGCCGCGAGTTCCTGCCATTCGGCGAAGTAGATCTCGGGGCTGGGCACGTTGCGGAAATCGACCGGGATCACCTCGGCTATTTCCTCGACCACCGGAAAGCGGGCAACGATCTGGCTGGCGTGCATGCGGTTCTCGTGCACGCCGTAATCCTGCAGTTCGAGCGGATGGATGCCCAGCGAGGCCATGGTGCCGCCGGTGCCGATGAAGGCCACCTTGGGCCGGTTCGTGCTGCTCATGCCATGCTCCTGCTTCGTTCGCTTACCCGGCTGCCGAAATTCCGAACGAATTGACGCAAGATCGGTGCCGCCGCGCTGTCGCCGTTCGACGACATCGCGGCGGCAAACAGCGAGGGCGCCTTAGCCCTTGGCGGCGACCTTGTCCTGCGTCTTCAGGTCGAAGTCGCTGGCGTCGTGACGTTCGTGGAGCTGGTTCGCTGGATCGCCCTGCAGGCGATTGACGATGCGGCCGCGTCGGACCGCCGGACGCTCGCCGATCGCGTCGGCCCAGCGCTGGACGTTCTTGTATTCATGCACGGCCAGGAACTCGCCCGCCCCGTACAGCAGGCCCTTGGCAAGGCCGCCGTACCACGGCCACACCGCGATGTCGGCGATCGTGTAGTCGTCGCCGGCCAGATACTTGCTCTCGCCCAGCCGCCGGTCGAGCACATCGAGCTGCCGCTTCGTCTCCATGGCGAAGCGGTCGATGGCATACTCGATTTTAGTCGGCGCATAGGCGTAGAAATGGCCGAAGCCACCGCCGAGGTAGGGCGCGCTGCCCATCTGCCAGAACAGCCACGACAGGCACTCCGCACGCTTGGCGCTCTCCGTCGCTACGAGCGCGCCGAACTTCTCCGCGAGATAGAGCAGGATCGCGCCCGATTCGAAAACGCGCACCGGGTTGGGTCCGCTGCGATCCACCAGGGCCGGGATCTTGGAGTTCGGGTTGGCAGCGACGAAGCCACTGCCGAACTGGTCGCCCTCGCCGATCTTGATCAGCCAGGCGTCGTATTCGGCGCCCTTGTGACCGAGCGCCAGCAACTCCTCCAGCATGATGGTGACCTTCTGGCCATTCGGCGTGCCCAGCGAATAGAGCTGCAGCGGGTGCTTGCCGATCGGCAGTTCCTTTTCGCTCGTCGGGCCCGCGATCGGCCGGTTGATGTTGGCGAACCTGCCTCCGCTGGCCTTGTTCCAGGTCCAGACCTTGGGCGGTGTGTAGTCGGATGCGTCGCTCATGCTTCCAATATCCTGTGATGTAGCTTCGGGAATGGCGCCATCCTAGCCCCCTTTCGATCGTCCTGCTCGCTCCCATGCCACCCTCGGCAGGGGGTTAGAAATCGAACCGGAACATATGGTAGGTAGGGATAAGTCCGCGGATTTCGGGCATTCCCTGACGCAAGGAGGGGCGAGCCCTGCTCGCTTCGTAATGGCTCCATGAGAATTCTTGTTACCGGCGGAGCCGGGTTCATTGGCTCGGCCGTCGTGCGTCACATCATCCGCGATACCGACTGGACGGTGGCCAACGTCGACAAGCTGACCTACGCGGGCAATCTCGAATCGCTGGCCGAGGCGCAGACCAGCAACCGGCACCGCCATTACAGGACCGACATCTGCGACCGCGCGAGAATCGACGCCGTCCTGGCCGAATTCCAGCCCGACGCGATCCTGCATCTGGCTGCGGAAAGCCACGTCGATCGCTCCATCACCGGCGCCGCGCCGTTCATCGAAACCAATGTCAACGGTACCTTCACGATGCTCGAGGCCGCGCTTGCCTATTGGCGCACGCTCGACGAGGCCGCGCGCGGCCGCTTCCGCTTCCAGCACATCTCGACCGACGAAGTCTTCGGCTCGCTGGGCGCCACCGGCCTGTTCAGCGAGGCCACGCCCTACGCGCCCAACTCGCCCTATTCCGCCAGCAAGGCGGCGTCCGATCATCTCGTTCGCGCCTGGCATCACACCTACGGGCTGCCGACGCTGGCGACCAACTGCTCCAACAATTACGGCCCCTATCATTTCCCCGAGAAGCTGATCCCGCTGGTCACCATCCGTGCCCTGCGCGGCGAGAGCCTGCCGGTCTACGGCAAGGGCGACAATGTGCGCGACTGGCTGCACGTCGAGGACCACGCCGAGGCGCTGACCCTCGTGCTGCGCAAGGGACGGCCCGGAGAGACCTACAACATCGGCGGCAACAGCGAGCGCCGGAACATCGACGTGGTGCGCGGAATCTGCCGCCTGCTCGACGAGATGCAGCCCGACGCCGCCCATCGGCCGCACGAATCGCTGATCAAGTTCGTGACCGACCGGCCGGGGCACGACGCCCGCTACGCCATCGACGCCTCGAAGATCTCGACCGAGCTCGGCTGGCAGCCGCGCCACGATTTCGAGAGCGGCCTGCGCGACACGGTACGCTGGTTCCTGGACAATCGCGGCTGGTGGGAACGCGTGATGAGCGGCGCCTATCGCGGCGAGCGGCTCGGCCTGCACGACGCGACATAACGCCGAGGCAGCCTTCTCACTTCAACAAGGCGAGGAGGCTGGGCGGCAGGTCGCCGCGTTGACGCCGGACTTCGATGCCCAGCAGGGCGGCGATCCCCGGCAGATTCGAAATCTCGCCCTTCAAAGCCATTTCGACCGCATCGGCGAAAGGCACCTGTCGACGAAACAGAAGCTCGCTTGCATCTGGTTGCGGTGCGCCGCGATCCAGTCCCCACGCGACAAAGGCCGGCGTGGCCTCGGTGGAGATCCCTGGCGAAACGGCACCCTCCACGACCTTGAGCCAATGTTCAGCCGTGCAGCCCGTTTCCTCGCGCAGTTCCGAACGGGCGACCGTGAGAGGATCGTCGCCCACCCGGGCACCTCCTCCGGGAATTTCCCAGGAGAAGCGATCCAGGACATAGCGATACTGTCCCACCAGGGTGACACCGCCATCCTGATCGACCGGCACGATGCAGACGCCGTAATATTTCATCCGCACACTATGATAGCTGCGTGGCTCTCCCTCCGGGAGTTGCACCTGATCGTGGCGTATCGAGAAGTACCGGCAGTCGTAGCCGGTCGTCTCTGTAAGCACTCGCCAGGGATTGGCTTTGTCCGTGGTTTTCAAGGCAGCCCCTCCCGAGGCCCGTGGGTTAGGTTGCCGAAGACGTCAGGTGACGGGCAACCGCCTCGCATTGCTTGCGGATATCCGGCACCGCCGTCGTTTCCCACAGGTTGCCGCGGATCGGCGGCCCCAAGGCGAAGAGAACGTCGGATGCGACGCCGTCCCTGCTCATCAGGCGATAATCGTCGCCGAGATCGAGGCCAAGCGAGAGAGCGTCCGGTCGTGCCAGGCCGGCATCGAACAACGACCGTATCAGGGGATCGCTGATCCGGTCGTAGTCGAGTTGGGGTCCGGAGCAGTTGACCAGCCAGGTGCCTTCGATCCGACGCACGGCTTCGTTGCCCCGCGCCTTCACGACCAGAGACACGCCCGCCGCGCCGAGCTCGACGCTCTGCAACCGGCCGGCCATCACGACGAGATTCTCCGTGCCCCGCAATTCCTCGATCTCGGTGGCCACGGGCTGCGCCACCCGGTGACGATGCACCTCCCAATAAGGTCTCACATGGCGCAGGAAGCGCTTCCGCTCGGCAACGGGCAGACCGCGCCATAGTGCCTGCGTCTGCGGACGCATCGAATCGAGGACCGCCCGCCAGTCGACGCCCTTTGCCGCCGCAGCGGCAACTTCGCGACGCACCATGCGTGTCAGGGCCATGACAGTTTTCGGCAGAGACTGCGGTGTGAGGAAAGCCTGATACGGGGCCACGTCTCGATGCGGCAACGGCATGAAGCCTCGGCGGGAAATGGCCGTGATCTTCCCGCGATGTCCGCGCGAGTGAAGGTCGAGCACGACGTCGACCATCGTCAGGCCCGTCCCCACCAGGACGACGCTATCGTCTTTTCCGATATGCGCCAGCCCGCCGCTCCACGGGTTGGCGATATAATGCGCCTCTCCAGCGTCGCCCGTCTGTGGACGAAACAAGCGAGGCGCTCCCCTTTGGACGGCCTCTCGACCATGGAAGTGGAACGGGGTACGGCGAACACGGTCTCTCCCGTGTGCGGACGATTGATGATGCCGCGGTGACGAACTGGGCGCAAAATTCGGGGCAGATGCATGATTGAACCGCAGATGAACAGCATCACGGCAGCCATTGTCGACATTTATGGGGAGAAGAACGAGGGCGGCATGCTGTGCTGCACGCTCGAGACCGTGAACACCGACGAGCTCGACGTCTCCATCCAGGTGATGGCCGGGTCCATCAGCCTCACGCCCTATCCCTATGTCGAGGATCCCCTCACTCGCCTCGAATTGAGCGGTGCCCTCGAAACACTGGGTCATTTGCAGCTCGACCTGGTCGACTGGGACGCGAACGCCTTCGCCACCGTCGGAACGAGCGGAAACGATCCCGCCGAGATTGCCTGCCTGATAGACCAGACCTTCCGGAAGATGCTGCGCTGCCCGCCGGACTACGCCCTGAAGGTGTCGACGGAAGACCTGTCCTGAGACCTGCTCTTCGCCCTTCCCTGCAACGTCGGCGGACTTGCCGCATTAACCCCGGACATTCGCAACACGAGGATTGTCCCGATGAAACTCATTCTGCCGATTGCCGCCACCCTGATCGCTGTTGCGTCGATCGCGGCCGCCCAGATGCCGCCCATCACAGGAGTCTCCACGACGCCCGCTGCCCCGCCGGCCGGAACGCCCGGCAGCGCCCAGACCGCCACTTCGGCGCGCACACAGACCGAGGCCAGCGGCTACACCAGCATCAGGGACCTCAAGCGCAAGGATGACGGTTCCGGGCAGGCAACTGCCACCAGGAACGATGTCGAGGTCGCCGTATCGGTCGACACGACCGGCATCGTGACGCAAACGCGATAGACACGAGGCGTCGTGCCGCCGCCCCTCGGGGGCGGACATTCGCGTCCTCTGCGCAACGATGCCGTGCTATGGTTAACCCATGTCACTCCTGGTGCTGGGTCTAGCCCTCTTCCTCGGCGTTCATCTTCTTACAACCCTGCGGGGAACTCGCGCCGCCTTGATCGGGCGCCTGGGCGAAGGCGGCTACAAAGGCCTCTACTCTCTGATTTCCGCGGCCGGGTTGATCCTGATCTTCATCGGCTTTGGCAGATATCGTAGCGCGGGCTACATCCAGATATGGAACCCGCCCTTCTCGCTTTTCCACCCCATCGCGCTTTTTCTGCTGTGGTTTGCGTTCGTGGCCCTCGTGGCGACCTATGCGCCGCCAAGCCGGATCAAATCCCTGCTGCGGCATCCCATGCTGGTTGCGGTCAAGGCCTGGGCGCTCTCCCATCTGCTGGTGAACGGCGACCTGGGCTCGATGCTGTTGTTCGGGAGCCTCTTGGCATGGGCCGTTTATGACCGCATTGCCGTGAAGCGGAGGGGCGATGCCGGGGCCCCGCCCGTCGCCTGGTCGAAGAACGATATCCTGGTCTTGATGATCGGAACGGTAGCATATGTCGCAATGTTCTGGTTGCACGACAGCCTGATAGGCGTTACCGCCGCCTAGGCTTGGCAGTTACTGGTCCATTTGCATCGCCTGTGATAAGTTGCGCTGCAATATTCCCCTGATACCTTTTGAAAATCCTGTGATCGTAGACGCACTGTTCCCGACCTATCGCTTCGACAAAGCCGAGACCGATGAGTTCATGGTCATCGACCAGTGGTCCTATCTCTGGGCGGCTTTCAGCGGTCCGCTGTTCGTGCTGTCGAAGCGGCTCTATGCCTTGGCCCTCGTCGATCTCATCGCCATGATCGTCATACTCGGCGGCATCGTCTTTGGCCTAACCCTGATCGTCCACCTGTTCAGCGCCTCGCTGGAAGGCATGATTCTCATGCTCCTCACCGTCGCCGGCGGCTTTGCGCTGAACGGGATCGTCGCCGTGCGCCTCGTCCGCCACGGTTACATGCAGCAGGGTTGGCGCCTGGGATACTAGTGTTGATGCGGGTGGTGGCCGTGATGATGGCCTCCGCCGAACCGGTCGATGTGTAGCGGCTGCTTGGCCAGGCCCGGACAGAACGTGTTCACCACCTTCTCAAGCTTGTCGTAGAGCGCCTTTGCAGGTTTGCGGCCCCTGGCCAGCCGCTCCCGAGCCTTCTCGGCGAGGCGGGCGACCTGTACCATGTCGACGTTCAGCAGTTTGCGGTCCTCGAGGACCATGCGGCCGGCGATCATCACCGAATGCACGGCCGATCCGTCCTCGGTGTGTACGATCTGGTTGGTAGGGTCGTTGAACGGGATCCAGTTGATGTGGCCCAGGTCCAGGAACACGATGTCGGCCTTGTAGCCCGCTTCCAGCTTGCCGATCTTGTCGCCCAGGCCGAGCGCCCGGGCGCTGCCGGCCGTTGCAGCCTGCAGCACTTCCTCGGTCTTGATCCACTCGCGGTTGTCGGGCCCCTGCACTTTGGAGACCATCGAGGCCAGCCGCATGTTCTCATACATGTTCTGGTTGTCCGAGCAGCTGGCGCCGTCGGTGCCGATGCCGACATTCACCTTGGCGTTCAGCATCCCGCGCATGTCGGCGATTCCGTTGCCCAGCACCATGTTGGACCCCGGATTGTGCGAGACCGAGGCGCCCTTGTCGCCCAGCAGCTTCATGTCGTCGCCGTCGAGCCAGACGCCATGTGCCACAGTGAACTTCGGCCCGACCAGGCCCAGCGAATCCATGTAGGCGGTGAGCGAAGTCCCATAGAGCCTGTAGCCCGCGATCACCTGAACTTTGGATTCCGATACATGGGTGTGCAGGCCCGTATCGTAGTCCTTGGCGAGCTTGAGGCAGGCCAGCAGGAATTCCCGGCTGCAGTGATGCGGAATGGTCGGCGCGACCGCCAGATGCACGCCCTGCCGGTCGAGCTTCCACCCGTGCAGCGCCTTCTTCATCTGCTTCACGCTGGCCTTGTAGGGCGAGAATTGATAGGCCTCGACTTCCTTCTGCAGCGACGGAGGCAGCTGGTCCATCAGACCGGGAATCGCCTGGAAGAAGCTGGTGTCGGCCACCATCGGCGCCAGCATGGCGCGCATACCCACATCGGCATAAGCCTGCCCGATCGCCGCCAATCCTTCGGCCGTCGGCATGGGGAACTCGGCTGCGAGATCGTAGGCCGCGGTACATCCCTTCATCACCATCTCGGCCGCGCCGATCAGGCTCGACAGGTACTTGTCCTCGAGAGTGCGGGCGCCGCTCATGAAGGGGCTGGCAGTCAGCAGCAACTCCAGCGTCACGCCATCCACCATGCCCTTGGCGAGATTGCCATGGCTGTGGGTGTGGCCGTTGATCAGCCCGGGATGCAGAAGCTTGCCCCTGGCGTCGATCACCGTCGCCGACTCCGGCGCCGAAACCTTCGCCCCGATCTCGAGGATCGTGTCGCCGTTCACCAGGATATCGGCCTTGGGCGCGGCATGGCCCTTGATGTCGACCACTCGGCCGCCGCGAATAACGGTCATCGGCGCTTTCGCCATGTCACTCTCTCCCCTTAAGCTCGCCCTGCTTGCTCTCGATCAGGTACCCGGCGTCGTATTGCTGCTCGACCACGGAAAAAAGACCCGTTCGGCGGCCACCACGATCTGGAACAGCACGACGCCCATCACCGACAGGATGATAAGCGCCCCGAACGCCACGGGCACCTTGAAGAACGCCGTGGAGGTCTGGATCAGGAAGCCCAGCCCGGCATCGGCATTCACGAACTCCGCCACCACTGCGCCGACGACCGCGAGGGAGATCGCCACCTTGAGGCCGGCGAAGATGAAGGGGATCGCGTAAGGCAGCCTGATCCGCAGCAACTCGCTCATCTTCGAGGCACGGCAGGCGCGGCTGAGTTCGATCAGCTCCGGCGGTACCGAGAGCAGCCCGGTCGCGATCGAGATGACCAGCGGGAAGAAGGCCACCAGCACGGTGATGACGATGCGCGGCAGTTCGTTGGTTCCGAGCAGCACCACGAGGATTGGAGCCAGCGCCACCTTGGGGATCGACTGCGTCCACACGAGAAAGGGATAGACGGCCGCTGCAATGGTGGGCGATGCGGTCAGTACGACGGCCAGAGGCAGGCTGATCAGGATCGACGCCACGAATCCCAGCATCACCGTCTTGAAGGTCGCCATCGTATGGCCGGCCACGGTGGGACCGATGGCCATCGTGTCCTTCCAGATGTCGGTCGGCGCCGGCAGGAGATACCCCGGGATATTGAAGGCGCGAACGGCTCCTTCCCACAGCAGGAACAGGCAGGCGGTGGCGATCAGCGGCAGCACCACCTCGTAGAGTGCGGCACTCCTCTTTCTGCGGCGGGGCGGCTTCTGCCGCTCCTCAAGCGGCGGCGCGGCCTGAACCGACATGGCGAGTCCCGAAAATGAGTTGGCGGATGTGCTGACTGGCTTGGTGAAATTCCGGCGTGGCCTCGCTCTCGAAGCTGCGCGGGCGCGGCAAGCCGATCTCGATGATTTCGGCGATTCGGCCAGGTCGTGGCGACATCACGACCACGCGGTCGGCCAGCACCACGGCTTCCGTGATCGAGTGCGTCACGAACAGGACGGTCTTGGGCCGCTCGCCCCAGATGCGCAGCAGCTCCATGGTCATTTCCTCGCGCGTCAGCGCGTCGAGGGCCCCGAACGGCTCGTCCATGAGCAGGATGTCGGGATCGTGCACCAGGGCGCGGCAGATCGCGACGCGCTGCTGCATGCCCCCCGAAAGCTCGCGGGGCGACTTGCTCTCGAAGCCGTTCAGACCAACCAGCTTCAGAAGGGCCATCGCCTTGTCGGTACTGCCCGAATCGATGCGATGCATCATGCGCAACGGGAACAGTACATTGTCGAGCACACTGGCCCACGGCAGCAGGGTCGGCGCCTGGAAAACAATTCCGGTTTCCGCCCGCGGCTCGGTGATCTCCTCCCCCCCGATCGAGGCCCGTCCTGCCGTCGGCAGGATCAGGCCGGCCACGATGCGCAACAGGGTGGACTTGCCGCAACCCGAAGGGCCCACCAACGTGATGAACTCGTTGCGGCCGATTTCCAGCGACACGTCCTGCAGCGCCGTGACCTGATCGCCGTCACGGCTGTTGAAGACGCGCGTGACCCGGTTGAGCGAGATCACTTCGGCCTCCTCACTTGGCGACTTTGCTCGTGTCGATCGCCGTCTTGTAATCGTAATCAGCCTTCAACTCGTTGGCCGTGGCGATGGTCTCCCAGGAGAACTTGAGACGGTCCGGGCTTTCCTTGCCCCAGCCGAACTCCTTGCTGTGGTCGTTGAAGACGAACTTCATCACCGCCTTCATGCTGCCCATGCAGTCGTCCAGTTCGACTTCGGGGAAGCGTGTGACATGGAGTTTGCAGGCTTCCTCCGGATTGGCCGCGGCCCACTCGAACGCCTCCTTGCTTGCAGCGAGGAAGCGCTTCACCAGATCCGGCTTGTCCTGGATCATCTTGTCGGTGGTGATGAGGCCCGCAGCGTAGATCTTGAAACCGACCTCGACGAAGGGCAGCGGCAGGATTTCCTGACCCGCCTTCACCGCAGCCTTGTTGATGTAATAGTAGTGGATCGAATAGAACGGCGCCGCGTCGATGTTCTTGGCGATGAGCTGGGCCGCCATGGCGGCTCCGTCCATGTTCGTCCAGATCAGCTTGTTCGGATCGGTCCCCGCCTTCTTGGCGACCTCCGGGAAGTAGAAGCGATGGCTGTTGCCCGGCGTGACGCCGATCTTCTTGCCTTCCAGCCCCTTGAAGCTGGTGATACCCGAGCTCTTCAGCACGAAGAGAGAGTGCGGCGATTCGTTGTAGAGCACGGCGATCGTCTTGACCGGCACGTTGGTACGGGCTCGCGCCGTCATCACCGCGGAAATGTCGGCGACGCCGAAGTCGGCCGCGCCCGAAGCAACTTTGGTGACGGTGTCGCCCGAGCCGTAGCCGCGCGTGATGGTGATGTCGATGCCGTGCTTGGCGTAAATGCCCTTGCTCCAGGCACCGTAGTACATCGCGTGCTCGCCTGACGGAATCCAGTCGGTTTGAAAGCGGACCTTGTCCTGCGCCAGCGCCGGCGCTGCGGACATCAGCGTCAATGCGAGTGCCGTCAGTCCCGCGCGTCGGCTGAACGATGATGATTGCATGAGTACCTCCCTGCCCGTGTCGAGCACTTCGACACTAGCAATTCCGGTGCCAGCCAAATGTTGCTAGGCGAGCCAGCCCAGGGTTGCCGCGACCAGGAGCGCATAGCGCGCCGTCTTGCCGATCGCGACCAGCACGATGAACGGCAGCAATGGCGTGCGCAGCACGCCGGCCACCACGGTGAGGGCGTCCCCACCGAACGGCAGCCACGCGAACAGCAAAGACCACACACCCCAGCGGGCATACCAGCGCTCGACCCGCTCATAGTCGCGTGGCCTCACCGGGAACCAGCGCCGGTTGCCGAAACGGATAATCAGGCGTCCCAGTCCCCAGTTGACCACCGATCCCAGCGTGTTGCCGACACTGGCCGCGACCAGCAGCGTCGCCCAATGAGCCGGCTCGGCGACCAACAGCCCGACCAGCACCAGTTCGGACTGGAACGGAAAGACCGTGGCGGCCAGGAAGGCTGCGGCGAACAGGCCTGCATGACCAAGGACGAGGGGGCCGAGGATGAGATCCATGTCGCCCGTCCTTTAGCCGATATGCCACCCGTCGGCGCAGCTCTTCTGCTGGAGAACCGGCCGGCCCACTCGCCAAATTGGTGGTCGAGTGGCCGCCGTAGCCTCCGCCACCGCCGACCGGCTGGCGTGCGCTGTGGCATCGTCCGAGCCAAAGCCGCGCCGACTCCATCGCCCCCTCCCCCTCGTGAGGCGCTCCGTTCGCATGCGCTTGCTTTCGAAGAAGGGGGAAATTAGCGGGTGGCACAGTCATCTCGACCCACTAGGGTGCAATTGTTCGTTGCTATCTCAAGGGGGAATTGGCTGCATGCGCACCGTCAAGGACGTTACCTTCGACCTGCTTCGCAAGCTCGACCTCAAGACGGTCGTCGGCAATCCCGGCTCGACGGAAGAGACGTTCCTCAAGAATTTTCCCGAAGACTTCGAGTATGTGATGGCGCTGCAGGAAGCCAGCGTCGTCGGTATTGCCGACGGCATGGCCCAGGGCCTCCGCAAGCCGGTCATCGTAAACGTCCACACCGGGGCGGGCATGGGAAACGCGCTCGGCTGCATCGTCACGGCCTACCAGAACAAGACTCCGCTGATCATCACCGCCGGCCAGCAAACGCGCGAAATGCTGGTGCTCGAGCCTCTCCTGACCAACATCGATGCCACCAACCTGCCGCGGCCGTGGGTGAAGTGGGCGTATGAGCCTGCGCGGGCCGAAGACATTCCCGCTGCTTTCATGCGCGCCTATGCGACGGCGATGCAGCAGCCCAGCGGCCCGGTGTTTCTCTCCCTGCCGCTCGACGATTGGGACAAGCCCATGCCTGAGATCGATGCCTTCCGCACGATCGCCACGCGTGTCGGGCCTGATCCGGCTCGCGTCGCCGAGTTTGCCGAGCGCATCAATGCCGCCAGGTCGCCCGTCATCGTCTACGGGTCAGACATCGCCCGAAGCCAAGCCTGGAACGAAGGTATCCGCTTCGCCGAAACGCTCGGCGTTGCGGTCTGGACCGCGCCCTTTGCCGAGCGCACGCCGTTCCCGGAAAGCCATCGCCAGCACGCCGGCGCGCTGCCCGCAGCAATCGGCCCGCTGGGCCGGAAATTCGCCGGCCACGATCTGGTGATCGTCGTCGGCGCGCCCGTCTTCCGGTATTATCCTTACGTCGGTGGGGACTATGTGCCGAAAGGCACGCACCTCCTGCAGATTACCGACGATCCGAACATGTCGTCCAAGGCACCGGTCGGCGACAGCCTGGTGTCCGACGCCAAACTCTTCCTGGAAGCGATCCAGCCGCTGGTGAAGGCGCGGACTTCGTCCGTGGCTGCGTCGTTGCGGGCTCCTCCGAAGAAACCCGACATGAACGCCCAGCCGTTGGCGGGCGACGCGATCATGGCCGCCGTGCGCGACGCCTGCCCGGCCGACTATGTCCTCGTCGAGGAGGCGCCTTCGGTCGTGGCCGAAATGCAGGACCAGTTCCGCATCGACAAGCCCGATTGCTTCTACACCTTCGCCTCCGGTGGACTGGGCTGGGATATGCCGGCCGCGGTCGGTCTCGCGCTGGCGGAACGCAGCAGTGGCCGCAATCGCCCTGTCATCGCCCTGATGGGCGACGGCTCATTCCAGTATTCGATACAGGCGCTCTACACGGCCGTGCAGCAGAAAGCGCATGTCGTATTCGTGGTCCTCCAGAACCACGAATACGCCATCCTGAAGTCCTTTGCCGAACTCGAGGAGACGCCCAACGTGCCGGGTCTCGACCTGCCCGGCATCGATCTCGAAGCCTTGGCAAAAGGCTACGGAGCACCCGTGAAACTCGCGCATACCGGCGCAGAAGTGACCGCAGCGGTGTCGGAAGCGATCGCCCGGCCCGGGGCCAGCGTCGTCGTCGTGCCGCTCACGCGGAAGCGTCACTCCTTGCTGTGACGGCGGCTCGTCAGACGGTGAACCGCGCGCGATCGCCCATAGGCGAAGTAGATCACCAGGCCGATCGCGATCCAGACCACCAGCCGAGCCCAGGTGATCGGCGCAAGGCCGACCATGAGACCGAGACACGACAGGATGCCAAGCATTGGCACCCACGGTACGGCGGGCACGCGGAACGGCCGATGTGCGTGCGGTTCGAGATGGCGTAGCCGGACGACCGAGGCGCAGACCATCAGGAACGAGAACAACGTGCCGACCCCGACCAGTTCGCTCAGCGTCTCGATCGGCGCAACGGCGGCGACTGCTGCGACGACGACACCGATCAGAATCTGGCTCATCCACGGTGTGTTCAGCCGCGGATGGATGCGGCTGAACATCGGCGGCAGCAGCCCGTCATGCGCCATGGTCGCGAAGATTCGACACTGCCCATAGAGCAGCACGAGGATCGCCGTCGTGATTCCGACCAGCGCACCCAGCTGGATCAGCGCGGAGAACCAGCCGATGCCCATTCGATCGACCGCCAGCCCGACCGGGGCCGCGACGTTCAGCTCGGGATACGGCACGACGCCGACGAGCACGCCCGCCACCAGGATATAGAGAATCGTCGAAATCACGAGCGCGCCCAGGATCCCGATCGGCATGTCCCGCTGCGGTCGCCTGGCCTCCTGCGCGCAGTTCGAGACGGCGTCGAAGCCGATATAGGTGAAGAACACGACCGAGGCGCCGTGCAGCACGCCGCTCCAGCCGAAGTATCCGAAGGTGCCGGTGTTCGCCGGCACGAAGGGCTGCCAGTTGGCGGTCGAGACATGGCCGATGCCGAAGCCGATGAACGCCACGATGACGACCAGCTTGATCGTCACCATGAGATTGTTGAGGCGTGCCGACTCGCGTGTGCCCCGCACCAGCAGAATGGTCAGCAGCGCCACGATCGCCGCCGCCGGAAGATTGGCGATGGCGGTCGCCGTCGTGCCGTCGGCAAGCTGGACGACCTGGCCGGTCGAGGTCGAAAGCCGAGGGGGGATGGCGAGACCAATGGAGGCCAGAGTGCCGTTGAAGTAGCCGGACCACCCGACAGCCACCGCGGCCGCGCCGATCGAATATTCGAGAATGAGGTTCCACCCGACCAGCCAGGCCACGAGTTGGCCGAGGCTCGCATAGGTGTAGGTATAGGTGCTGCCGGAGACCGGCATCAGCGCCGCCAGCTCCGCATAGCAGAGCCCGACGAAAGCGCAGGCGATGCCGGCCAGCACGAAGGACAGGATCACGGCCGGCCCGGCATAAAGGGCTGCCGCCGTGCCGGTCAGGACGAAGATTCCGGCACCAATTATGGCGCCAATGCCCATGAAGACGATACTGATGGGACCCAGGACCTTGGGCAGTGGCACACCATGCCCAGCCTGCGCCAGGATATCGGACAGCAGCTTTCGCGACCCTGCGCCCTTCACATTCATGTGGTGCCCCCCCCCACTCCCTCTTAGCAAGATCGCGGCGGGCACCCTATATCTACCGCATGCACGGGACCCTGCTCACGCTCGCCATCGGAATGGCGCTGATCGTCACGACGGACGCGGCCTTCGGCCAGTTGGTGCCGGGATCGATCGGCAATGGCGGCCGCATGCCCGACACCATGTCGCCGGGCGCCTTGGCGCCGCCTCCCGTAGCCCCGCCCGCCCCGGTCATGGCGCCCCCGGCGCCCCAGCCCAACACCTATTCCCTGAACCGCGACCGCCTCGAGGGCCAAGGCTACAAGGTGCAGCGACTGGAGCAAAACAACGATGGTTCGTGGCGCGCACGGGTCAGCCGAGACGCCGTGCCGACCCGTCCGCAGGGTGTGCCCAAGAGGGTCACGATCCATCCCAACGGGCAGGTCATAGAAGAGTATTAGCCCGTGGGCGGCTGAATCTGGAAAAGCACGAAGCCGGGTATTCTCGGGACCGCTATCCGATCGGACCGACCTCACCCGTCCTTTGGTCGGAATGATCGGAGGAGACTCGAGGAACGTCGTTGCCGGAGCGTTCGTCAGCCTGGATGGCGTGACGCAGGCGCCCGGCAGCCCAAGCGGGAGGGCTGAAGGCTTATTGGCCCGGCTTGATGTTCGCGTCCTTGATGACCTTTGCCCATTTCGGGATGTCGGCGGCAATGGCGGCGCGGGTTTCTTCTGGCGTACTGCCGACCAGGTCGAGGCCCATCACCGCAAGCTTCTTCTGTATCTCCGGATCCGCCAGCACCTTCAGCGATTCGGCGCGCACCTTGTCGACGATCGGGCGAGGCAGGTTGGCCGGGCCCATCAGCGCGAACCACGACGTCGCCTCGAAACCCGGAAAGCCCTGCTCTGCCATCGTCGGCAGATCGGGAGCGCTCGACGCACGCTTCAGCGAGGTGACGGCAATGCCGCGCACGCGGCCGTCGCGGACCATCGGCATGCCGGCGCCGGCATTCTGAATCCCGACCGGGACAACGCCGCTCATCACGTCGGTCAGGTTGGCACCCCGATAGGGGATGTGCTCCATCTTGATACCGGCCAGGTGGCAGAAAAGCTCGCCCGCGATGTGCTGCGGCGTGCCGACGCCCGGCGTTCCATAGGACAGCTTGCCGGGATTGGCCTTGGCGTAGGCGATCAGCTCGGCAATCGATTTCACGGGCAGGTCGTTGTTCACCACGAAGACCGACGGCATGACCAGAGAAGTCGAGATCGGGGTCAGGTCCTTCAGCGGATCGAAGGGCAGCGCCTGCATCGAAGGCAGGATGGTGATGGCGGCATTGCCGGACCACATCAGCGTGTAGCCATCGGGTGCCGACTTGGCGACCCGGTCGACGCCAATGGCACCGGAATTGCCCGTAATGTTCTCGACGACAACCGGCTGGCCCCAGGCTTCGGTGAATTTTTGCGCAAACATGCGGGCAGTGACGTCGGTGGCACTGCCGGCCGTAAAGCCGACCACCAGCTTGACCGGCTTATCCGGCCAGCTGGCCTGCGCGAACGCGGACTGCGCAAAGATCAGCGCGAGCACTATCGAGCCGGTCGCACGAATGAACCTGAACATCCTGAATCCTCCTGTGGGCGATCTTTGTCGCTTGAGCGCAGGTTATGGACCTTGGGGTCGCACGGCAACTGCATTGCCCGTGCGGATGTCGTGATGCGAAGTTTCGCAGCTCCCGAGCAATTCATCGCCGCGTGATCGAAAGGTGGATGTAAGGCCTGCGTGCAATGCCTATAATTGGTGTCGGAGGTACCTGTGACGCTTTCTCACCCAGTAGACACCCACGTCGGAAGCCGGCTGCGCCAGCGACGCGCGCTCCTCGGCATGAGCCAGACGGATCTCGGCAACGCCGTGGGTCTGACCTTCCAGCAGGTCCAGAAGTACGAGCGCGGCTTCAACCGCATCAGTTCGAGCCGCCTGTTCGAGTTCGCCAAGGTCCTCGACGTTCCCGTGGAGCACTTCTTCGACGGCATGGCCCCTTCGACAAGCGGCGCCAAGCGCAAGCCGGGCCGTCCCAAGGCCGCGGACAAGGCGGGCGAACCCGATCTCAATACCAAGCGCGAGACGCTCGAGCTGGTACGCGCCTACTACAAGATCCGGAGCAAGGATCTGCGGTCGAAGACCCGCGACCTGATTGAGGCGCTGGCTCAGAATTGATTGGCGCATGTCCACGGCCGCGCTTTCGGCAATCATGATCCGTCCGCTGGCCCTGGCCGCCGCCGTCCTGCTGACGCCAGCCATCGCCGCTTGCAACGACTGGTTGCCCCCGAAGGCGCCGTCCTCCGACGCCCCCATGTCGACGGTTCGCTATCAGTGCCAGCAGGACAAGACGATCGTGGCGGACTTTTTTGCGGGCAAGCCGAGCGTGGGAGCCGACGGACGCCCCCTTCCCGGCGGCCGTGTCATGGTTCAGTTGAGCGACGGGCGGAAGCTCAGCCTGCCGCAGACCCTCTCGGGCTCCGGCATCCGCTACGCCGATCCAGGCGGCAGCTTCGTCTTCTGGAGCAAGGGGGACACGGCCTTCGTCGAGGAAGGCGCCAACCAGACGGTTACCTACCGCGACTGCGTTCAGAAACGGTAAGGACCCGCCGTCAGCGGCGACCGGCCAGCGCGCGGTTTTCGAGACGGCTCAGCAGCCGCACCAGCGGCCAGAGCAGCAGGAAGTAGATCACCGCGGCCATGACGATCGGCGTCGGATTGTAGGTGATGCTCTGCGCCTGCCGTGCCTCGTAGAGCAGTTCCGGGACGGCCACGACCGAGCCCAGCGACGTGAGCTTGACGACTTCGAGCGTGTTGGAGAGCAGGTCGGGCATCACGTTGCGCACTGCCTGGGGCAGCACGACGTACCTCATCGCCTGCAGACGGCTGAGCCCGGTGGACCGCGCCGCCTCGACCTGGCCGCCGGGCACCGACTCGATGCCGGCGCGAAAGATCTCGCCATAGTACGAGCCTGTGTTGAGAAAGAAGGCGATGGCCACGCAGGCGAACCCGCCCAGTTCGAGGCCGGCGAATGGCAAGCCCGCAAACAGCAGGATCAGCAGCACCAGCGGCGGAAAGGCGCGGAAGAAGTCGACCCAGGCCATCAGCGGCCAGCGCACCAGCGGGCTCTTGACCGAGGCGAGCAGCGCCAGGATCAGGCCGCCGATCAGGCCGAGGGGCACGACGATCAGCGACAGCAGGATGGTGTTCCAAAGACCCGTCAGCACGATGGGCAGGGCCGCCACCATGATACCGACGTTGAAGAAGGCCTCGATCATCGCTTCCACGCGAACTTGGTCTCGATCCAGCGCGCGGCGATGACGACCGGCAGGAACAGGATGACGTATGCCGCGGCGCCCATCATGAGCGGCGATGGATTATAGGAATTGGACATTGCCGAACTCGCCTGCCCCAGGATTTCGGTGACGGCCACGACGGTGCCGAGCGCCGTTCCCTTGGTGATCGCTATGGTGCGGTTGGTGAGGGGCGGGATGGTGAGCCGGAAGGCCTGCGGCAGCACGACGCTGAACAGCGTCTGGCCAAAAGAGAGGCCGGTCGAGCGCGACGCCTCCCACTGGCCCTTCGGGATCGAGGTGATGCCCGCCCAGAAAATCTCCTCGGAAAAAGCCATCAGAACGAAGGCGAGCGACAGCCAGGTCGAGACGAAGCCCGACGGCGCCGGCCCCGCATAAGGCAAGCCGAAGTACATCAGGACGATGACGACCAGCGGCGGCAGCGAGCGGAACAGATCGACGACGAAGATGATCAACCAGTTGAGCGGCCGGATGGCAAGGCTGCGCAGCAGCGCAAGCGCAAGCCCCGCGGCCAGGCCCGTGACGACGATCAGGAGCGCGAGCTCGATGGTCACCACCATGCCGGACAGGATGTCCGGCAGGTACTTCCACATGACCTTCGCGTTGAAGAAGGTATCGACGAACTTGTCCCAGCCGCTCATGCCGCGCGGCCCTCAGTGCCGCTGGATCTGGCCGATGAAGGCGCGCGTGCGTTCGTGGGCCGGGTTCTCGAAGATCGCCGCGGGAGGGCCCTGCTCCACGATCAGACCGTCGTCCATAAACACGACCCGGTCGGCCGCATTGCGCGCGAAGCCCATCTCGTGGCTGACGACGATCATGGTCATGCCGCTCTCGCGCAGGCCGCGCATCACCTCGAGCACCGACCCGACCAGCTCGGGGTCGAGCGCACTCGTCGGCTCGTCGAACAGCATCACGCGCGGCTCAAGGGCGATCGAGCGTGCGATGGCCACCCGCTGCTGCTG
>JABMNB010000297.1 GCA_013205335.1 Rhodospirillales bacterium | reverse complement strand
TCGCCGCCCTCCACGACCGGCGTCACCCAGCGGTCCTCGCTGCCTTCAAGCTTCTCGACGCGGATCACTTCGGCGCCGAGATCGGCCAGCATCGTGCCGCAGAACGGACCGGCGATATAGCGGCCGAAATCGAGTACGCGGATGCCTTCAAGAACGCCTGACATTGCTTCTGCCTCCCTTGCGCCGGCCTTAACAGGGCTGGCTGCGACGGAGCATTAGCAGAGGTCGGGGAGTGGTTCTATTCGGAGAGACGTCCCTTCCGTTCCGGTCAGGACCGTGACGCGGGCCTTCAGCCTGCTCGGAGGGGCGAGAGCGGGGCTGCACGGCAAAGCGCTGGATCATCCGATTTGCCGGGCACATGCTGCCGGGGCTCCGGCTGGGCGCGGGGCCGGGTCGGAATCAGGTCGGAATGACGTTCAATCGAAGAAGGTGTTGGGCTTGAGGAAGACCGCGAGCATGAGGCAGCCTTCGTCGGTCCAGGCATCGTGGCGGCTGCCGGCCCGGCGCCAGACATAGTTGCCGGCCCGGCAAACGCCGGCATGATCGGCAAACGATCCCTCGAGCACATAGGTCTGCTCGATGGCGACATGCTCGTGCGCCGGCAGCCGGGCGCCCGGTGCCCAGCGCATCAGCACGGTCGAGAGGCCGCTTTCCTTCTGTTCCATCAGGATCTTCCAATCGACCCCGGGAAAGCGCGTCGGCTGCCATGGCACGTCCGCAACCTCGACATAGGTCGAGTCCGGGACAAGGCCGGCCAGCGTCGCAATGTTCACGAGGCTGCCTTGCGGCGGGCGGCCGTCAACGTGCCGCCGCGCATGACGTGGCCGGGCAGGGGACGACCGACGATCTCCTCGGCGAGCTTGGCGACCTCGATCAGCCGGTCGATGTCGAGGCCGGTCTCCACACCCATCTCCTCGCACATGAACGCGAAGTCCTCGGTGCAGATGTTGCCTGCCGCGCCGTCGGTCGCTGCGAAGGGGCAGCCGCCCAGGCCGGCGATCGAGGCATCGAACCTGGTGACGCCCAGGCGCAGGCCGGCATAGGCCGCCGCCGCGCCGGTTCCGCGCGTGTCGTGCAGATGCAGCGCTATTTCCAGATCCGGCCACCTGGACCGGACGGCGCCGATCAGCCGTTCTACGGACGCTGGCGTCGCCCAGCCCATCGCGTCGGTGAGCTTGATGCCCTTGAGCTTGAAGCCGGCCAGCTCGGCCTCGTCGAGGGCGAGTTGTACGCGCTGCAGGATCAGGTCGGTCGACAGTTCGCCTTCAAAATTGCAGCCGAAGGCGCCGAGGATGACGCCCCATTCGACCGGCATGCCGCGGTCCTTGAAGGTCTGCAGCGACATGCGCTGTTCGACCATCGCGTCGGACACCGACTTGCCGATGTTCTTGCGTGAAAAGGTATCTGAGGCCGTGACGCGCACGCCGCCATCGACGTGCAGGGGCCCGCGCAACGCACGCTCGAGGCCCTGCTGGTTCAGCCACAGCGCGCTGTACTGGATGCCGGGCTGCAGGTCGATCCGAGACGCCACTTCCTCGGCATCGGCCATCGTGGGCACGCGCTTGGGATTGACGTAGGAAACGCAGGCGATGCGCTTCAGCCCGGTGTCCGCAAGCGCCTCGATGAGGCGGACCTTGTCGGCCACCGGTATGGTCTTCTTCTCCGACTGAAAGCCCTCGCGCGGGCCTTCCTCGTCGATGGTCACACGCTTGGGCAGGTCGGACATCTCAACCTCCGGATAAGGGAGGAGGGCGTCAGCCCTCCTCTTCCACGAATGCTTCCTTGCGCGCCTTCTTGAAGCTTGGAATGGCCATCAGGATCAACAGCAGCGCTGTCGTGATGAGCAAACCCAGGCTGATCGGACGCTGGAGAAAGACCATGGGGTCGCCGCGCGAGAGCAGCATGGCGCGCCGGAAATATTCCTCCATCTGAGGTCCCAGCACGAGGCCGAGCAGGAACGGCGCTCCCTCGCAGCCCAGGCGAACGAAGATGTAGCCCAGCACGCCGAAGACGGCGACCTGCATCACGTGGAACGTGCTGTTTTGCAGGCTGTAGGCGCCGATGCAGCAGAAGAGGAGGATGGCCGGTGCCAGGAAGCGGTACGGCACGGTGAGCAGCTTCACCCAGATGCCGATCATCGGCAGGTTGATGATGACCAGCATGGCATTGCCGATCCACATCGAGGCGATCATGCCCCAGAAGAGTTCGGGCTTCTTGGTCATGACCTCGGGGCCGGGCTGGATGCCCTGGATGATCATGGCGCCCACCATCAGCGCCATGACGGCATTGGACGGGATACCGAGGGTGAGCATCGGAATGAACGAGGTCTGGGCGGCGGCGTTATTGGCCGCCTCGGGCGCGGCCACGCCCTCGACTGCACCCTTGCCGAACTGTCCGGGGTTTTTCGAAATCCTTTTCTCGAGCGTATAGGCCGAGAACGCGCCGAGGGTCGGACCGCCGCCCGGCAACACGCCGAGGGCGGCGCCCAGGAATGTGCCGCGCAGGGCGGCAGGAATCGCACGCCGGACTTCATCCATGGTTGGCCAAAGCGAGCCTACCTTGATGGTGCCGCCGGATCGGGTGAGATGTTTCTCGAGATTGACAACGATCTCGGCGATACCGAACAGGCCCATCGCGATCGGCGCGAAGTCGATGCCGTCGCTCAGTTCCGGAATGTCGAAGGTGAAGCGCTGCGCACCGGTGTTGACGTCGGTGCCGACCAGGCCGAACAGCAGTCCGAGGAACACCATCGCGATCGCCTTGGTGACCGACCCGCTGGCCAGGATGACGGCTGCCACGAGACCAAGCGCCATCAGGGAACAGTAGTCGGCCGGGCCGAACTTCTGCGCCATGCGCGTCAGAGGCTCGGCAAACAGCACGATGATAATCGTGCCGACGGTGCCGGCGAAGAACGAGCCGACGGCGGAGATCGACAGCGCGGCGCCGGCACGCCCGTTGCGCGCCATCTGATAGCCATCGAGACAGGTCACGACCGAAGACGCTTCGCCTGGGAGATTGACCAGGATCGACGTCGTCGAACCGCCATAGGCCGCACCGTAGTAGATGCCCGCCAGCATGATCAGCGAGGCGGTCGGCGGCAGGTGGAAGGTGATGGGCAACAGCATGGCGATGGTCGCCACGGGGCCGATGCCGGGGAGGACGCCGATCAGGGTGCCGAGGAGGCAGCCCAGCAAGGCGTAGGTCAGGTTCTGAAAGGAAAAGGCGACGCTGAAGCCCAGCGAGAGGTTGTCGAGCAGCTCCATCTTACCAGACCCCACGCAGGACGTAGATATTCATACTCAACCCGACCTTGAAGACGAGCGTGCAGAGGACCGATAGCGCGATGATGTTGCCGATCACTTCGATCAGCTTGAATTCCTCGCCGGCCAGCGACGCGATCATCACCAGCACGACCAGGGCCGGAATCAGCCCCGCCCGCTCGAACAGCAGCCCGAAGCAGACGATGCCGATGGTCACCAGCGTGATGGGCTTCCATTTGGGCTTTTCGACCGGGTCGCTGCCGCTGACCAGTGCGATGATGCAAACCAGCAAACCCAATCCGCAGAGCGTGAATGACAGCATCCGCGGCACATAGCCGGGACCCATGCGAACGGTCGTGCCGAGCGCGAGTTTTTGCCCGAAATAGAGGGCGATCAGCCCGAAGCCAATGAACATCAGCCCGGACAGGAAGTCCTTGCTTAGGAATCGATTCAACGATGCCTCCCCAGAAACGCGTCGACTTCAATCTGCTGTTGGGCCCAAACCCCTGGACCGCCAACACATAAACACAATTCGGCCGCTTTGCCCAAGTGCCAAGTTCATTACAAGTGGTAAGTGCACTATCTCAGCAGCAGAAAGACTGCGATTTCGGGCATGTAAAGTGCGAACAAGCGCTGCAGCAAAGAGACGGGGGCCCGTGCCGCCCATCGCGCGGCCATCGGCGCGACAAAGAGCGCAGGCAGAGACAAGGCCGCAACGCAGAACCCCGCCACATCGCCGGCCGAATCGGCAGGGCGGCCCGGCAGGTCGAGGTCCAGATACAGGACGGGCGGATGCGGACAGCTGGAGAACCGGCATGCTCAAAGTTCCGCCGCCGACGCTCACGGTGGGCCGCCCGGCCGCCGAGGATCGACGGCGCAGCCGAGAAGGCAGCTGTCCTGCGGGAGGCGTTGCCCAGTAATGCGGCGATCACCTGCCGCCAAGCCGAGGGCGAGAGCGGCGGCCACCGCAGATACCGTAGTGAGACCCTGGGATGGCGCCCGCGGACCCAAGGCCGACCCGACAATAGCGCCTTCGATCAGGCCGGGCCTCCAGGCGTGAGCGAGCGCATGGTCGATCGTGCCAGCCCCGCAGTGGGCTGCCGCTGCCGTTCTCGAGGCAATGAGAATGCCGGCTTGGACCGCACCAATCGCCAGCGAAACTGCCGGTGTCTCGGCAACCCCCTTGAAATCGAAGATATCCAGCGGGACTGGGGCGGCCAAGACGCTTCGCCGACACCCAGGGGTCCAGCCAGCAGGCCAATCAGCTCTCCGGTCGCCAGCAGCGCCACGCAGGTGCCGGGCGGGCGGGCCAAAAGCAGCGATTCCACGGTTCGAGGTCCCCGTTGGTCGATATTGCATGCGCACCATCGGACGAGCAAACTCCCCGCCGATGTGAATGGTCGTTCAGGAGGCGTTCGGGGTGTCACGGCGGGTTGAAGACTATATCGGCACGATGGCGGTGCAGGAAAAGCATCGGTTCGACGAGCAGTCGCTCGCCAACTTCATGGCCGCCAAGGTCGAGGGGTTCAAGCCGCCGCTGCGCGTCGAGCAGTTCAGGGGCGGCCAGTCCAACCCGACCTACCGGCTGACCGACGGTGCGGGGCGGCGTTACGTCTTGCGCCGCAAGCCGCCGGGCAAGCTGTTGCCGTCCGCCCATGCCGTCGACCGTGAGTTCCGGGTGATCTCGGCCCTCAATCGCACCGACGTGCCGACCCCGAGGGCCTATGCGTTGAGCGACGACGAGAGCGTCGTGGGCACTCCGTTCTATATAATGGAGTATTGCGACGGCCGTGTGCTGTGGGATCCGCTGTTGCCCGACGTGCCGAAACAGGGGCGGCTGGCGATCTACCGCGCCAAGTTCGAGACGCTCGCCCGGCTTCACCGGGTTGACTACGTCGCGCTCGGCCTCGCCGATTTCGGTCGTCCCGGCAGCTACGTCGCGCGCCAGATCTCGCGCTGGGGAAAACAGTACAAGGCCTCGGAGACCGAGAAGATCGAGTCGATGGACCGGCTGTTCGACTGGCTGCCGGCCAACCTGCCGGCGAACGACGAGACGGTGCTGGTCCATGGCGACTATCGCCTCGACAACATGATCTTCCACGCCACCGAGCCCCGTGTGCTGGGCATCATCGACTGGGAAATCTCCACCCTCGGCGATCCGCTGGCCGAGCTCGCCTACCTCTGCATGCTGTGGCGCACGCCAAAGGATTGGGGCGGTCTGCTGGGGCAAGATCTCGACGAACTTGGCCTTCCGGCGGAGGCGGAGATGGTGGACTACTACAGCACGCTGTCCAACCGTTCTGTGCCCGAGCCTGCGCTCTGGGAGTTCTACATGGCCTACAATCTGTTCCGTGTGTCCTGCATCCGTCAGGGCGTTTACGCCCGGTCGCTCGACGGCACGGCCGCCAATGTGCGCGCGGCCGAGTCCGGCAAGCTGGTAAAGCCCGCAGCGGATCTCGCCTGGGCGATCGTCAGCAAAATGTCCGGAGCCCCGAGATGAGCAAGCGCAAGACGGCCCACGTCGCCGACGAGCCGCCCGCGGTCGTCGCGGAGCGCGAACCCCGCCCGCCCGTCGAGGCGATTCGCGCCGCGGCCTTCGCCCAGTTCGCCGAACGCGGCTATCCGGTCGTTACGGTGCGCGACATCATGAAGGCCTGCGGTCTGACGCAGGGCGCGCTCTACAATCACTTCAAGTCGAAAGACGAGCTTCTGCACGACATCATCGCCTCGACGCAGGGCGAGCTCGAGCGGCTCTGCCAGCAGGCCGTGGCGGGGGCGGGCGGCGATCCGCGCGCCGAACTCGCGGCTTTCGTGCGGGTTTATGTCATGCGCCATTGCCGGCTGCGTATCGAGGCGCTGGTCGCCAACCGGGAAATCGGCTGGCTGGACACGGCCCGCGTCGCCGACATTCGCCGCAGCCGGCGCGCCATCCGCGACATCGTCGTCGCGATCCTCAGGAAGGGTGTCGAACGCGCCATGTTCGATCCGCCTCGCATCGAGGGGCAACACGATCTCAAGGCGATCGCCATGGCGCTGCTCGACCAATGCACCCATGTTTCGATGTGGTACGGTCCGGGCGGCGATCTTGCCGAGGAGCAGATGGCAAAGCTCTATACCGACATGGCTTTGCGCGTCGTCGGGGCCACGCCGCAGGCTGTGTAAGGTTCCGGAGCAGAAGGCATGTTGGTTCGCGTCGTTGCCGTGATTGCGTTGATGGCGGCGGTCCTCGCCTGCACGCCGGACTCCGGCGAAGCGCCGCCTGCCGGGCGCAACACCACTTTGGCGGCCGCGCCCGGTGGCGTGCCGGCGGCGCGCTGGCATGCGGTGCTGATCGCCGGCGACAACAACAGCCCGTCCTTCGACAATGGAGTCGATGCCTTGCGCGACAAGCTGTCGGCGCGCGGCGTGCGGGACATCCGCGTCCTCACGTCCGATTCGGGGCGCAATCCGACGGCTGAGGTCGCCAGCGCGGCGAACGTCTCGAAAGCCTTGCGCAATGCCGTTGGCGCGGGGGCGTGCCTCGCCTTCATCACCAGCCATGGCACCGAGACCGGCTTCGTGCTGCGCCCGGCCAACGGCGTCATTCGTCCCGGCACGCTCGACGCTGCTTTGGACGCGGGCTGCGGCTCCCTCCCGACGGTCGTCGTCGTGTCCGCCTGCCACAGCGGCGTCTTCCTGACGCCAGGCATGCGCCAGCCCAACCGGGTGGTGCTGACGGCCGCCGCGGCCGACCGGGTGAGCTTCGGCTGCGGCGCCGGAGACCGCTTCACCTACTACGACCAGTGCCTGCTGCAGCAGTTCGACGCCGCCTCGACCTGGGGCCAGCTCGCGCAGGCCACGCGGTCCTGCGTGCAGAACCTCGAGAAGAGCATGGGCATTCGTACGCCGTCGCAGCCGCAGATCTTCGTCGGGTCCGCGGTCGCCGACCTCAGGCTGCCAGGTCGCTAGTTGCCCGCTAGCCGCCGATGACGGCGGTGAAGTCGCAGGTCACCTGGTGCGGGCTGTCGCCCGAGAGCTGAAGCGTGTGGCGGGCCGGCCGCGATGCCTCGTCGGGAAACATCTTCACCCATTCGTCGTTCAGCGACGCGCGGCCGGTCGAAGGCTGCTTCATCCAGAAGTTCACCTTGATGATGTCGTCGGGCGTGCCGCCCGCGGCCTCGACGCACAGCTTGATGTGCCTGAAGATATTGGCGACCTGGGCCGCCAGATCCGCCGGCACGGTGCGCGTGGCGGGGTCGGTGCCGTTCATGATGCTCGACATCACGATGTTGCCGATTCGGCTCGCATTGGGAATCGGGTTCTGGTGGCTGTAGCCTGGATAGTTGACGCTCTTGCGCGTGGCCATGGTTTCTCTCCCTCTGAAGCGGGCGAGCATTGCATTTCTGGCTGCTCGGGCAAATGCTCGCGCCAGGAGGAACGATGACCCAAAGCCGGACAAGTCCGCTCGTCGACTACGAGCGCGAGGGCGAGATCGTCACCCTGACGCTCAATCGCCCGGAAAAGCTGAATGCCTTCAACGACGAGCTGGTGGGTGCGCTTTCCGACGCGCTGCATCGCTTCGACATGGAAGACGAGGCGCAGATCGCGATCCTGACCGGCCGCGGGCGTGCCTTCTCGACCGGCGCCGACGTGAAGCAACGCCAGCTGCGCAGCCGCGAGGAGTTCCTGCGGCTCGGCGGACCGCAGGGCCGCGGAACGCATTCGGCCGACCTGCTGACCAAATCGGTGAACTGGAAACCGGTCATCGCCGCGCCGCACGGCTATGTGCTCGGCCTCTCGGTCGGCATCGTGCTGGAATGCGACCTGATCGTCGCCGAGGAGGGGACACGGTTCCAGATCACCGAGACGTCGCGCGGCCTGGGTGCCGGCCGGTACTGGGGAATCATGCAATTCCGTGGCGGCGGCGCCTTCGCGACGGAGGCCGCCCTGGTCGGCCGCTACTTCACGGCAGAGGAAGCCTTCGCGGCGAACCTGATCAACCGCATCGCGCCGAAGGGCACGTATCTCGACATGGCGCGTGACCTCGCGCGCCAGGTGGTGAAGAACCCGCCGCTCAGCGTGCGTTCGACGGTACGGACGCGGCGCTGGTACATGGATCGCATGACGCGCGAGATCATGCACCAGACAGCGCCCGAGCGGCTCTATCTTTCCGAGGACTTCCAGGAGGCGGCACGTGCCTTCGCCGAGAAGCGCAAGCCCGCAAAGTTCAAGGGCCGCTAGCAGGCTGTTGAAACAGGTTTTTCGGAAGTACCCGCGAGCAACATTGATCCGTCAACGGTCACCACGGCACCGGATCCAGGGGGTGCGACTCTCGATTTGTTTATTTCGTTTATTTCGTTTGTTTCGTTTATTCGCCAGGACTCCGACTTTTTGGCGGCCTGCTAGAGCCGCTCCAGCGCCATGTCGCGCAGGCGCGCGCGCTGGATCTTGAAGCCGTTCGGTGAGGGCGTCGTGGGGAAGTCGTCGATCGCGAAAATCCGCATCGGCACCTTGTAGTTGGCGAGGCCGCGCTTGCAGTGCGCGATGGCGGCGGCTTCGTCGAGCGGCCCGCCGGGCGCCGGGATGACGAAGGCTACGACGCGAACGCCATCGGCCCGCGGCACGGCGATGGCCTGGCAGCCGGCGATACCGGGCAGCTTCTGCAGATGTGCCTCGATCTCCAGCGGATTCACCAGGAAGCCGGAGAGCCGCAACACGTCGCCCATGCGGCTCAGGAAAGTGAAGCCGCCATCGCCGTCGAGTTCGGCGAGGTCGCCGGTGCGGACATAGCCGTCCGATGTCATGGCTTCCGCGGTGGCTTTTTCGTTGCCGTAGTAGCCGACCATCAAGGAGGGACCGGCGCACTCGAGCGCACCGGCCTGGCCGATGCCCAGCAATTCGCCGGTCTCGGGGTCGCGGACCCGGACATGGCCGAGCGGCGAGGTCGGGATGCCGCCGCCTTTCTTGCGGCGCGCGACTTGCGC
Source organism: Rhodospirillales bacterium (assembly GCA_013205335.1). Classification (GTDB taxonomy): domain Bacteria; phylum Pseudomonadota; class Alphaproteobacteria; order Reyranellales; family Reyranellaceae; genus Reyranella. The sequence continues at coordinate 6,397 of JABMNB010000297.1, read as the reverse complement.
CCCGATCGGCTGAAGGGCGTAGAGCGCCTGCACCTCGCTCATGCCGTAGAGGCCGCAGAGACGCAGTCCGCGTTGCTCCGCCGTCTCGACGATGTCGTCGAGCGCGGCATTGAAGGCGGCGTAACCGGCCCACTTCACCGACGGGAAGGGGCGGTCGCCGGCTACGGCGTCCAGCAGGCGGGCGAACAGGTCGTCGCTGCCGAACAGCGTGGTCGGGCGATGCCGGGCGATCAGCCGCGCGATCTCCCCGATCTCGTAGGACTCGACCATCACGCAGGGCTTGCCGGCCGCCAGGGTCGCCATCGTCTGGTTGAACCCATAGACGCCGCACAGCGGCAGGATCGACAAGGATAGCGTATCGGGCGCGTCGAAGCCGAAGGCGCGGGCCACCTGCTGGACATGGCCGGCGATCGCGCCCTGGCGATGCAGTACGAACTTGGGCGCGCTGGTCGTACCCGACGTCGTGAAGATGTTGCAGGGCGCGCTTGCTTTCGCATGGTTGACGCCGAGCCGTGGCCGCGAAAGCAGGCGCTCGAACGACACCCGCCGTAGCCGCTCGATGGCGGGTGGGACCGACATGGGCTCTTCGCCCACCGCGACGATCGCCGCGAGTTTGTCGAGCGCCTCAGGCTCGATGTCGGCGAGGATCGACAGGAAATCGATGCGCCGGAACCCCGGCGCGCAGGCCAGCACCTTGGCGCCCGAGCGACCGACGATGTCGGCGACCTCCACGGCGCGGTAGCGTGTGTTCACGGCGACGGCGACGGCGCCGAGGCGCACGCAGGCCAGGTAGAGGATGGGGTAGGCCGGCACGTTGGGCAGCCAGAGCGCAACCCTGTCGCCCGGACCGACGCCGAGGTCCGCGAGACCCTGGGCCGCGGACGCGGCGCTTTCGACCAGTTCGGCGAAGGAGAGCGTCCGCTCGCCATGAAGGATTGCCGGTGCTGCCGGCGTTCGTTCGGCAATGGCGGCGACCAGAGTCCAGACATCGGGGGCGGGTTTGGCGAGAGGCATGCGCGCGGAGACTACCCGAAGCCTGTTTCATCTCAAGCATGATGCCTTGACCCGGCACGGCGCTTGCCTGACGCTGCGCATTGGGAATTGGGGGTCATAATGTTCCGTCGAAGCCTGTTTGCCGTTCCGTTCATCCTTGCCGCCGCGCCGGTGCGTGCCCAGCAATGGGTGCCCAAGCAGCCGATCAAGATTCTGGTGGGCTATGCCCCGGGCGGCACCGCCGACATGGCCGCCCGGATCGCGGCGGAGACGATCCAGCGCCAGCATGGCTACACCGTGATCGTCGACAACAAGACCGGCGCTGGCGGCTTCATTGCGCTGAAGGCCGTGGCCCAGGCGCCGGCCGATGGATATACGGTGGGCATCGGCATCATGGGCCAGCTCGCGGTCGGGCCCGTGGTGCCGGGCTCGCAGATTCCGCTCGATCTCGACAAGGAGCTGACGCCGATCTGCAATCTGGTCGGCGTGCCGATGGCGTTGATCGTGCGCATGGATGCGCCGTTCAAGACCATCCCCGAGTTCGTGGCCTATGCAAAGGCCAACCCCGGCAAGGTGAGCTATGCCTCGACCGGTCTCGGCTCGACCAACCAGCTCGGAGCAGAATTCCTGGCGGCCGAAGCCGGCGGCCTGAAACTGATCCACGTGCCCTACCGCGGCGGCGCGCCCGCCATCGCCGACGTGGCGGCGGGGAATGTCGATATGTTCTTCGGCAACGTGTCGGAGCTGATCGGTCAGGCGCGCGGCGGCAAGGTCCGCGTCCTGGCGCTTGCTTCCACGAAACCCACGGCACTGGCGCCGGAGCTGCCCCTGCTGACCAAAGACATCCCTGCACTCGACATCAACAACTGGTTCGGCCTGATGGGGCCGGCCGGGCTGCCGGCCGACATCAAGGGAGCGCTCGCCAAGCTCTTTATCGAGGCGATGGCCGATCCGAAGAATGCGGATACGCTGGCGAAGCAAGGCCTCGAGCCCATCGGGCAGGGACCGGATGCCTTTGCGGCGTACATCGTCAAGGACCGGGAGCGCTGGGCGAGGGTCGCCAAGCAGGGCAATGTGAAGGCCGAATAGCAAAGGACGTGTAATGAGTGCGCCGCTTTCCCTCGGGATCGACATCGGGGGAACCTTCACCGACCTCGTCATCCATGATCCCCGCGACGGACGGGCCGTCATCTGGAAAGAAAGCACGACACCCGACGATCCGGCCCGCGGGGCCCTGGAGGGCACGCGGCGCGTGCTGGAGAAGGCGGGCGCCACGCCGCAGCAGATCGGCCGCGTCGTGCATGCCACGACGCTGTTCACCAATGCGCTGATCGAGCGCAAAGGCGCGAAAACCGGGCTGCTCACCACGGCGGGCTTCGGCGATGTGCTGGAGATCGCGCGCGAGCGCAAATATGAGCTCTACGATCTTTTCATCGAGATGCCGAAGCCGCTGGTGCAGCGCGCCTGGCGTCGTGAAGCGAAGGAACGGGTGGGCCCGGACGGCACCATAGAGATCGCGCTCGATGTAGGCGCAGCGCTTGCCGAGGTGGCCGACCTTGTGAAGCAGGGCGTGGAAAGCTTGGCCATCTGCTTCCTGCACTCCTACGCCAATGCGGCTCACGAGCGCGCGATCGGAGCGGCGGTTTCCGAGCGCTTCCAGAACCTGTCGATTTCGCTTTCCTCCGACATTGCGCCGGAAATCCGCGAATATCTGCGTGCCAGCACGACGGTGGCCAACGCCTATGTCCGGCCCCTGGCCGAGATCTATCTCGAGCGGCTGGAGCAGGCGCTGCGCGCCGAGGGCATTCCGGGCGGGCTGTTCCTCATGCTGTCCAACGGTGGTCTCACACACGTCAGCGAGGCCAAGCGCTCGCCGGTCCAGCTGCTGGAAAGCGGGCCCGCGGCAGGGGCGCTCGCCGGGGCATGGTTCGGACGCAATGCAGGCCTCGAGCGAGTGCTGGCCTTCGACATGGGCGGGACGACCGCCAAGCTCGCGCTGGTCGACGACGGTGAGCCGGTCGTCGCCTGGGGCTTCGAGGCGGCGCGCGAGAAGCGTTTCCTGCGCGGCTCCGGTCTGCCGATCCAGATCGCCACGGTCGAGTTGATCGAGATCGGCGCCGGTGGTGGCTCGATCGCGCACAAGAGCGATCTCGGCACATTGAATGTCGGACCGGAGAGCAGCGGCGCGCAGCCAGGTCCCGCGTGCTACGGCCGAGGCGGCACCGAGGCCACGGTGACCGATGCCGACCTGACGCTGGGTTATCTCAATGCCGATTTCTTCCTGGGCGGCGCGATGAAGATCGACGCGGTGGCGACGAAAGCGGCGTTCGGCAAGCTGGCCGATGCGCTGGGTGTCGAGCCAGGGCGCGCGGCCTTCGGCGTGCACGACGTGGTCAACGAGAACATGGCCGGCGCGGCGCGTGTCGCCATCGCGGAACGCGGCAGGGTGCCGTCGGAATATGCACTTCTGGCGACGGGTGGGGCGGGGCCCGTCCATGCCTGGCACGTGGCACGCAAGCTGGGCGTCAGCCGCGTCGTCTGTCCGCCGGGCGCAGGGGCGGGCAGCACGATCGGGATGCTGATGGCGCCCGCACGGATCGATCGCGTCGCGAGCTTCACCACCGCACTGGCGGGTGCGGATCTGGCTACGGCAGAGCGGATTTTTGCGGGTCTCGAGAAGGATTCGCTCGATGTCCTGCGCCTCACCGGCGCCGACATCGAGAACCGGACCGTCCGTCGCCTCGCCGACATGCGCTATATCGGTCAGGGCAGTGAAATCACCGTCGTCCTGCCGCCGGTTCTCACCGAGGCCGAGGCCAGGATCGCCTTCGAAGCGGCCTACAAGGCGCTGTTCGCGCGCACGCCGCCGGGGGCGGCGATCCAGTTCGTGGCGCTGCGTCTCTCCGTGAGCGCGCCGATGCCCGGCACCGGCGGCAAGCTCGAACTGCCCCGGCACGGCTCGGCGACGGCGCTCAAGGGCACGCGGCCGGTGTTCTTTCCCGACGAAGGCAAGACGCTCCCGACCCGGGTGTGGGACCGCTACGCGCTCGAACCCGGCGTAAGCATCGAAGGTCCCGCCGTGTTCGAGGAAAACGAAAGCACCTTCATCGTCGGACCGAACGCCACGGCGCGGCTGCTGGCCGACGGCTCCATCCTGGCGGAGGCGAACTGATGTCGCGCACCTTCGATGCCATAGAGCTGGAACTGCTGTGGCGCCGCCTGATTTCGCTGGTCGACGAGGCGGCTGCCGCAATGGTGCGCACGTCGTTCTCGACCCTGGTGCGCGAAAGCTACGACTTCTCCTGCGTCGTCACCGACGCGGAGGGGCAGTCGCTCGTGCAGGCGAGCGAGAGCATCCCGAGCTTCATCGGCACCCTGCCCGAGACGGTGAAGCATTTCCTCCGGTTCTACCCGCCCGACCAGCTCTCGCCGGGCGACGTGCTGATCACCAACGACATCTGGCTCGGCACCGGCCATCTTCCCGACGTGACGCTGGCCAAGCCGATCTTTCGCAACGGCAAGCTGATCGCCTTCAGCGCCACCACGGCGCATGTGCCGGATATCGGCGGCAAGATCCGCAGCCCCGAGCCGCGCGAGGTCTTCGAGGAAGGTTTGCAGATCCCGCCGATGAAGATGATGGCGGCGGGCAAGACCGACGAGACACTGGTGGCGTTGATCCGCAAGAACGTGCGCACACCGGATCAGACCATGGGCGATCTCTATGCGCAGATCGTGGCGCTCGATCTCATGGAAGACCGGCTGCTGGTCCTTATGGAGAATTACGGGCTGCCCGACCTTACCGACCTGGCGCGCGAGATTCAGGGGCGCTGCGAGGCCGCGATGCGGGCCGCGATCCTCGAGCTGCCGGACGGCACCTACCGTAGCGAGCTCAAGACCGATGGCATCGGGGACAGGCCGATCACGATCAGGATGGCGCTCATCGTCAAGGGCGACGAGATCCTGATCGACTTTGCGGGCACCGATGCCCAGGTCGATCGGGCGATCAACTGTGCCATGTGCTACACGAATGCGATGTGCATGTATGGGGTGAAGGTCTGCACCAACTCCAACCTGCCCAACAACGAAGGCGCGTGGCGGCCGATCACGCTCACCGCGCCGCCGGGCTGCATCGTCAATCCGCAGTTCCCCGCGCCGGGCGGTTCGCGCATGCTGATCGGCCATTACATTCCGATGCTGGTGTTCGGCTGCCTGGGCCAGATCGTGCCCGAACGCGTCATGGCGGCCTGCGGCTCGCCGATGTGGGGGATGAACCAGTCGGGTGTGCGGGAAGGCGGCAAGCCCTACGCCAACATGTTCTTCTACAATGGCGGCATGGGCGGCAACACGCAGAGGGACGGCGTCACCTGCCTGTCCTGGCCGTCCAATGTCAGCTCGACGTCGATCGAGATCAGCGAACACATCGCGCCGCTGCGCTTCCATCACAAGAAGCTGCGTCCCGATTCCGGCGGCGCCGGCCGTCATCGCGGCGGCCTCGGGCAGGAAATCCTGATCGAGAGCCGCAGCGATACACCGATCGCCGTGTCGTTTCTTGCCGAGCGGACGATCTTTGCCGCATTCGGCATCGAGGGCGGCAAGGACGGCGCACCGGGGGAGCTGCGCATCAACGGCGAAAAGACCGATCCCAAAAAGCAGTATGTGCTGAACAAGGGCGACACGGTTTCGCTGGGCACGCCGGGCGGCGGTGGACATGGCGATCCGAAACTGCGCTCGGTGGCGGCCCTCGCGGCCGACATCGCGGCAGGATACGTGACGGTGCAATCGGATTACCAAGGCGATGACTGAACGGCGCGAGGGAACCTCGGCGCCCCGGAGCATTGTGGAGGGAGTGGGCTTTTTCCCCTGAAGATGTCGGCGGCCCCAATCATGCGGGAGCCCGATATCTCGGGCGGGAAAGTCATGGCGTTGCTCCCGGAAGGCGAGATAACGTGCGCGCCGATCCGATGACTCTCGAGGGAACCGCCATGAAGATCGCCCATTCCGCTGCAAGTCCGTATGTCCGTAAAGTGATGGCTTGCGCCATCGCGCGCGGGCTCAACGACAAGATCGAGCGCTGGAAGATCGGCACGACCGATCCGGCGCTGCTGCCGGTCAATCCGCTCTCCAAGGTCCCGACCCTGATCACCGACGACGGCATGTCGCTCTACGACAGCCCGGTGATCTGCGAATACCTCGACAGCCTCGGCAGCGCGCCCAAGCTGTTTCCCGCGCCCGGCCCGGCCCGCTGGAAGGCGCTCACCCAGGAAGCGTTGGGCGACGGCATCCTCGACGCCACCCAGCCGCGCCGCCGCGAAATCGCGCTGCCTCAGGACGAGGGCCGCATGAGCTACATCGCCCTGCAGCAGGGCAAGGTCGCGCGTTCGCTCGACGCGCTCGAGAAAGACGC
>JABMNB010000296.1 GCA_013205335.1 Rhodospirillales bacterium | reverse complement strand
GGCGAGCGATCCGTGGTCGCCGTGGAACCAGCAGAACGGGTTCCGGCTGCTCGACGAGGGCCATGAGGAAGTGCGCTGGAAGGACGGCGAGCGCGAGGTCGTCGTGATCGCGCGTCGGCGGCGCACCGGCGGCCTTCGGCTGGAGCTGCCGGAGGGCGCCCGCGAGGCGCGGGTCGAGCGGCGCGAAGACGGCCGCCTGTCGATCGGGCTGGGCGAGGATACGTTCGTCGCGACGGTGATCCCGCGCACGGCCCTCGACGGCGGCATCGACTACACGCTGTTCATGGACGGGGGCAGTAACCGCCTGCGGCTCGTCGATCCACTCGACGTCACGCAATACGAGGCGACGGCCTCGGCCGATGCCATGGTCCGTGCGCCACTGCCGGGCAAGATCATCGACCTGCGGGTCAAGGCCGGCGACACGGTGAGCAAGGGCCAGGCGCTGCTGGTGCTCGAAGCCATGAAGATGGAGCACACGTTGGCCGCGCCGGCCGACGGCACGGTGAAGAGCCTGCGCTATGCCGTCGGCGAGCAGGTGCCGGAAGGCGCCGAGCTCGTCGAGTTCGAATGAGCGTCCCTTGAGGTCTCGCTCCACGCGGCAGTCTTTCCAATGATGACGATCACTTTCGCCGTGCTGTTGGCGGCGTTCGTGCTCCGTCTTTCGGATCTGCCGCGAGCGGCGATGGCCTGTCTCTTCCTGTCGTTCATCATGGTTGTCGGCATTTTTCTCTGGGAGATCTACAGCCCCGACTACGGATTCCGCATGCCTTGGCTGCAGGTCGACCTGAGGCACGCCCCCACCGCGGGACGCACCTGAATGCGCGGGCTGCGCATCGATGCTTCCACCCTGGTCATGCTGGATCGGCTCATCCTGTTGCTCCTGACGATGATTCTGTCGGCAATTCTCACTGCCGCGATGGTCATGCAGTTTGCATTGGCGGATATCCCGTGCCCGCTCTGCCTGCTCCAGAGAGTTGCCATGTTCGGCTGTTGCTTCGGGCTGCTTCATCAACTCCGCACGCATAAGTCGGAGCGAGGCGGCGGCATAGCCCTGCTCTTTGCCCTTCTGCTACTGGTCATTGCGACAAGGCAGACCTTGCTGGACCTCTTCCCGCGCCCCGGTCACGCCTACATCGGCAGCGCGGTATTCGGCGTCCACATGGAGGTCTGGTCCGTCGTGATTGGAGTGTCTCTGCTGCTGGCGCTGGCGCTTCGGCTTACGCTCTTTGGAAGTCCGCGCATTCTGCCGCAAGCCGAGCGGCCACCGTTTGCCCGGGCGGTGCGCCTTCTGGAATTCTACGTCGTGCTGATCTGCGTCCTCAACTTTGCTTCGGTGGTCCTCCAGTGTGGCCTCGGCGAATGCCACACGTCCGGATATCGGCTCCTCACATGAATGCCTTGCTGGTCTAGCGTCGCGCGGCTCCCAGCACCGCGTTCAGCAGGATCGCCCCGAAGGTCGCCGTCCCGATACCGCCCAGGGCGAACTCGCCGAACTTCAGGGTGAAGTCGCCGGTGCCCAGGACGAGGGTGATGCCGGCGACCATGAGGTTGCGGCTCTGGGTGAAGTCGACCTTGTTGTCGACCCAGATCTTGGCGCCGGCGACCGCGATCAGGCCGAACACGACGATGCTGACGCCGCCCATCACCGGAAGCGGGATGGTGTGGATCAGCGCGCCGAACTTGGGCGAGAAGCCCAGCAGGATGGCGAACAGGCCGGCGACCACGAACAGCGCGGTCGAGTAGATGCGGGTGGCAGCCATCACGCCGATATTCTCGGCATAGGTCGTGACGCCGGTGCCGCCGACGCCGCCCGCCACCATGGTCGCGATGCCGTCGCCCAGGAAGGCGCGGCCGACATAGGGGTCCATGTCACGGCCCGTCATGGCGCTGACGGCGCGCAGGTGACCCAGGTTTTCGGCGACCAGGATCAGGGCGACGGGTGCGATCAACATGATCGCCCTGGTGTCGAACACCGGCGCCGTGAAGGCCGGCGTCCCGAACCAGGCGGCTTGCTCGAGCAGGGCGCCGCTCACCGGCTTGCCCCAGCCGAGCCCGTTGGCCAGGAGCGCATAGACGAGGGTGGCCACGACGAGGCCGACCAGCACCAGCAGGCGCCGCGTCATGCCGCGCGTGAAGACCGCGACCAGCGCGATGCTGATGAAGGTCACGGCCTGCATCCAGGCGTCGAACGAGGTCGGCGCCATGTTCTTGACCGGCACGGCCGCGAGGTTGAGGCCGATCACCGCCACCACGGCGCCTGTCACAACCGGCGGCATCAGCCGTTCGATCCAGCCGGTGCCAGTCGCCATCACGGCCAGACCGATCAGCGCATAGAGCGCGCCGCAGATCACGATGCCGCCCAGCGCCAGCGCGATATTGGCGTTGGCACCCTGGCCGGCATAGCCGGTCGCCGCCACGACCACGGAGATGAAGGCGAAGGACGAACCGACATAGCTCGGCACCCTGCCGCCCACGG
>JABMNB010000295.1 GCA_013205335.1 Rhodospirillales bacterium | reverse complement strand
TACGCACCAACCTGAGCGTCAGGAGGCAAAAAGCCGCTGATGGCGTTCACCAAGCCACGCCGAACCCACGAAACGTCCGGTGCCATGGACAGCAGGTCGATGACAGGCCCATTCTTCGAGGTGCCCATCAATCTATCTGACGACGGACACCAGGGCGGCCGCTACACTCCGATCGCCGCGACAATGCCATAAGGAGCAGTAAGAACGACATCCCGGGATGAATCCATCGCTGAGAAGGGCGGCCTCTTCACGATCAGCGGACGGCAGTGGCTCATCCTGCTGATGGTCCAACTCGCCAACATGCTGTTCGGCATGACCATTACGCTGGCCAATCTGGTGCTGCCGCAGATGCGCGGCAACCTGTCGGCGACGCAGGAAGAGATCTCCTGGGTCATCACGCTCAACTTGGTCGCGACCGCCATCGCCACGCCGATGACGGGCTGGCTGTCGAGCCGGCTGGGCTGGCGCAACCTGATGTTCTTTACAGTGCTCGGTTTCACTACCACCTCCGTGCTGTGCGGCGTAGCCAACAGCCTGGAGAGCCTGATTCTGGCCCGTGTAGCGCAGGGGGCGTTCGGCGCGCCAATCATGCCGCTCGGCCAGGCCATCCTGTTGGCGACCTTCCCGAAGCATCTTCAGCCCGCCGCTCTCGTGATGTGGGGCATCGGCGCGGTGTTCGGTCCCGTGGCCGGCCCCATCCTGGGCAGCATCGTGACGGAAGCCTACGACTGGCGCGCAGCCTTCTTCATGATCGTCCCGCCCGGGATCTGCACGCTGATCTGCATATGGTTCGCGCTCCGCGACCACACGGCGCGCGCGACCGTGAAATTTGACTGGATCGGCTTCATCGCCCTCTCCGTGGCGATGGCGGCCGCGCAGCTGATCCTCGACCGCGGCCACCGGCTGGACTGGTTCGAATCGACGGAGATCATGCTGTTCGCCTTCACGGGCGCGCTGGCACTCTGGATCTTCGTCATGCACTGCCTGACGGTGCCGGCGCCATTCCTCAATCCGCGCCTGCTGCTCGACCGCAACTTCTCCATCGGGATCCTGCTCGCCTTCGTGATGGGCATGCTGAACTTCGTCAGCATCGTGCTGTTTCCGACCCTGTTCCACGACCTGCGCGGCTACCCCGACAATGCCATCGCCTTGCTGATCGCCGCGCGCGGCGTGGGCAACTGGACAGCGTTCCTGTTCATCGCCCAGCTCACGCGGGTCGCCCCGCGATTCGCCATCGTCTGCGGCATGGCGCTGCAGGCCGGGGCGGGATTCTGGATGGCCCAGTTCGACATCAACCTCACCGATTCAGACGTGTTGTGGGCCAACTTCCTGCTGGGTCTCGGCCAGTCGATCGCCTTCACGCCGATGACGGTGATGGCCTTCTCGACCCTGCCGCCGCGCCAGGTCACGGAAGGGTCCGCCGTCTTCACCCTGATGCGAAACTTCGGCTCCAGCCTGTTCATTTCCATCGCTGTGCTGACCGTCAGTCGCTCGACGGCATCCAACTATTCGCGGATGACGGAGTTCATCACGCCCTACAACAAGTCCCTGTCGATGCCGGGCCTGCCGCCGCAGTGGAGCCTGGAAAGGCTCGGCGGCCTGCAGAGCCTGTCCAACGAGATCCTGCGACAGGCCGCGATGATCGGCTACCTGGATGCTTTCCACCTGATGGCCTTCGTCGCCCTCGCGGCGATGCCACTCGCCGCCTTCATGCGCCGGGTACGGCGAGACACGTAATGTGCCTTAAGAGGCTTGCATGGGACGGGGTACTGTTGGCGCTCTCCTTCAGTGCTGGCGCCCAGACCGTGACCGATGGTGACACGATCAAGCTTGCTGGCGTGACGTACCCGTAAGGCCAAAAAGCTGGAATGGCCGCGGGGCAGCCAGTCAAGCAGGGCCGATATAGCGGTGCCGGAGGCGTTCCCGTAAAAGTGTCCGGACGGCCGACGACGCCGTCGTCGAAGGTCGGGGCAGGGGGGCGTTTATAGATTGGGCGCGTATCCTTGCCTACGTGACGGGGACGGCGGACCAGGAGCTGCTGGCGCGGAACGAATACCTTGCGATCGAGAACCGCATTTGCATGGCGCAGCTGATGGTCGGCTTGCGGCGCCACGGGCTGCCGCCGGCGCCGGCGCCGGAACGCAAGCGCACGACTGCTTGGGCGACCTTCGCTCGGACCCACGTGGCGCTGCTGGCAGGGTGGACCGACTTCTTCACCGCCGAGGTGCTGACGCCGCGCGGGCTCGTGACCTGCTACGTGCTGTTCTTCATCCATCTCGAGAGCCGCCGGGTGGATATCGCCGGGATCACCGTTCATCCGAATGAGGCATGCACATGCTCACTCCGATGACGTCTGCTCACATCGGTGAGATATCCGGGCTAGACGTCCGCGAGACCGAGGCGATAGACGCGGTTCGCCGTGCCGCTGAAAATCGCCTTCTTCTCGTCGGCGGACGCGCCCGATGTCATGCGCTTAAAGGCGTTCCAGAGGGCGCACGGGCCGATGCCCATCTTGTCGACGGGATAATTGCTCTCGACCATGCAGCGGTCGGCGCCGAACAGTTCCAGGCAGGTTTTTACGTAAGGCCCCCAGTAGCCAGCGAGCCCTTCGGACGATGGCGGCGACGGCGCCTGCATATAGTCGAAGGCGGCCAGCCGCATCATTACGCCGCCCAGCTTCACCGAAACGTTGGGGCAGGCCGCCAGCTCCTTCATCCCCGCCTTCCAGGTCGCGAATACCTCGTCCTTCCGGCCGGCATAGGGGCCGTAGCCCAGCGGCCCGCCCATGTGACACATGACGATGTTGGCCGACGGGAACGCACGGGCGAGGTCGACCACCTCGGCGAGTTGCGGGTGGAACACCCAGGCATCGAGCGACAGGCCCAGCCTCGCCAGCTGCTTCATGCCGGCACGAAAGTTCGCGGTGCCGTAGAGGCCCGGCCCATCGAAGTGGTGACTGTTGCCGATGATCGGGTCGGCATCCCAGGCCGCGGAATGGCGGATGCCGCGGAAGCGGCCGCCGCCCGCCGCGATCTCGGCCTCCAGGACTGAAGCGACCCGCTCGCCCAGCGTCAGGTCGGCAAAACCGACGATGCCGGCGCCGACCTTCGTCGACCCGTAGCGACCGCTCGCGCTCATGGCCGCCACGCCGGCCACGAACTCGACTTCGCCCACCGGCTTCATCTCCTCGGGCCCGTCGGCGCGGTACATCGAGCGGCATTCCTCGAACACCGTCGCCACGACATTGTGGCCGCATCCAATGTCGATCAGCAGCTCGTCCAGCAGATAGCGATAGCCCGGGAAATCCCACAGGTGATGGTGGGTGTCGACGATCGCCAGTTCGGGCTCGAGGACCGGCTCCCGGGGCGCCTTGGCGAGCCACGCGTCATCGGGCTTGAAGATGCGGCCATACCGCGTCGGCTCGCCGGGCTTGTGGCTGGCCAGCATCGAGCCGAGCGACGAGGCGCCCTTCGTCTCCGTCACGTCCGTCATCCTTCCGCGATCAGCCGCGCCAGGGCGGCCGGCTCGCTCAACATGGGGTAATGGCCGGTATCGAGCTCGTGCCATCGTGCCTTCAGCCGCTCGGCGGCGCGGCGCTGGTGCGCCACGGGCGGGTTCGAGCTGCGCTTGCACCAGATCACCGAGGCGTTCCACGCCTGGTCCCAGAAGCGGTCCAGCTTGACCGGCGCCTGCATGGCGGCGATCGGATGCGGCGTGCAGCGCTCCAGCGCCCAGGCCCGCACCTTGGGCTCGAGGTCGACGAACAGGCGCGTCTCGAAATCCTGGCGCGACGGGCCGGTGCCGAATTCTGTGTTCACGGCGGTCGGACGCTTCACGATATCGGGCAACGCCTCGCCGTCGAGCAGCGCCAGCGCATCGGCGAACACCACCCGCGCCACACGCTCGCGTGCAAGTTCGGCCGCACGCGCCATCACCATGCCGCCGGTGCTGGTGCCAGCCAGCACGACATCCTGCAGGTCCTGGTAGAACAGCAGCTCGGCGATTTCGGCCGCGTGGCTCTCGGTGTCGATGCCGGCGCGAAGCGCGCCCTTGCGCTCGGCGCAACCGTCGAGCGTCGGCGTCAGCACCAGATGGCCCCTGGTCTGCAAGTGCTCGGCGGTCGTCTTCCAGATCCAGCCGCCCTGGTAGGCGCCGTGGATCAGCACGAATGTGGTCATTGCCCTGTCCCCTTCTTCACGGTGACGCCCGCCATCTGCTCGAAGACTTTGACGATCGCCGCCCCATCCTGCTTGTTGAGGCCACGGGCACGCGCCATCTGGTAGACCTGCTGCGTGACGTTCGCGAGCAGCAGCGGCACACCCAGGCGCTTTGCGAAGGCAGTCTCCAGTTCCTGGTCCTTGTAGGAAATGTCGATCGTGCCGCCCGGCTCGAAATCGTCGTTCAGAATTCGCGGCACGCGCAGTTCCCACGCGGCACTGGCGCCGGTCGAGACGCGCACCACGTCGTAGATCATCTGCGGATCGAGCCCCGCCTTGACGCCCAGCACCAAGGCCTCGGCCACCGCCACGGTGTTGACCTGGACCAGCATGTTGTTGACCAGCTTCATGGCAAGCCCATTGCCCAGCGGGCCGACATGAAACGTGCGGTTGCCCATTGCCGCGAAGAGGTCCTCGCACTTGGCAACCACGTCGGCGGCGCCGCCCACGATCACCGACAGCTCGCCCGACTGCGCCCGGCCCGTGCCGCCGCTCACCGGCGCATCGAGCATGGCGATACCCTGAGCCGCCAATTTGTCGGCGAGGGCGCGGGCGGCGAAGGGATCGATGGTCGCCATGCAGAGCACGATGTGGCCCGGCCTGGCGCTCTTGATGACGCCGCGCTCGCCGACGATGACCGATTCCGCCTGCTCCGTGGTTTCGACGATGATGATGGTCCGGTCCACCGCCGCCGCCACGCCTTCCGCCGTACCGGCGAGCTCGGCGCCCTTGGCTCGGAGCGGCGCGGTCTTGGTCTGATCGATGTCGTGCACCACCAGCGCGAAGCCCGCTTTCACGAGATTGAGCGCCATCGGTCCGCCCATGGCGCCGAGTCCGATGAATCCGACCTTGCCGGCCATGTTCTTCTCCCTCGTCTCTTGCTGGGTGTTAGACGCCGCCCGTCACGTCGATGGTGAGGCCGGTGACGAAATCCGATTCGGAGGCGGCCAGGAAGCAGATGACGTTGGCCTGATCGACCGCCTCGGCAACACGGCGCAGGGGCGTGCGCTCGATCTCCTCGGCCTGCGACGCCTGGGAGCGCTTCTCCCAATGCGGCCGGATGCGTTCGGTGAGCGTTACGCTGGGCGCGATGGCATTGACGTTGATGCCATCGGGGCCGAGTTCGTGGGCGAGCTTGCGGGTGAAGGCGATGATGCCGCCCTTGGCCGCGGCATAGGCGCTCGAACTGTTCCAGCTGAGACCGCGCCCGGCGATCGAGGCCAGGTTCACGATCTTGCCGCGGCGCTGCCGCTTCATCACCGGGATGACGGCGTGGGTGAACAGGAAGGTGCCGTCGAGGTTGAAGGCGATCAGCTTCTGCCAGTCGGCGAAGGCCAGCTGCTCGGTGGTCGCCTGCGGATTGGCGATCACGGTGCTGCCGCCGACGGCGTTCACCAGGATGTCGATCTGGCCATGGTCACGCGCCACCTCGGCCACGACCTTGTCGACCTGGGCGGCGTCCATGGCATCGACCAGCCTGCCCTCGACCTTGCCGCCCGACTTGCCGATCCCCTGCCGCAGCGCCGGCACCGCCTCGTCAAGGCGCTCCTGATGATTGTCGATGCAGATCACCGTTGCGCCTTCGCGCGCCATGATCTGCGCGGTCGCGCGGCCGATACCGTTCGCCGCCGCGGTGATCAACGCCACCTTGTTCACGAAGCGCATGGTTTTCTCGCAATCTCTTCTTGGTTGTGAGGATTGTGCGGGCCCGGCCGGGGGAGTCAATCAGGCCACCGCCTGTCGTTTCGCTGGCCGCCGTGTCACGATCGCGACTGAAAACAATGTCGGGGAAGCGAGGAGGACAGGCATGCAACCGGGGAAGAGACTGATCGGCAAGGTGGCGCTCGTGACGGGCGGCGCGTCGGGCATCGGTGCGGCAACGGCCAGGCTGTTCGCCCTGCACGGCGCTTCCGTCGTCCTCACCGACAACAACGCCACGCTTGGCAAGGCGATGGAAAAGGAGATCGTCGACACAGGCGGAACGGCGACCTTCGCGACCCAGGACGTGCGCCACGAGGCACGGTGGGCCGAGATCGTGGCCGACGCCGAGAAGGCCTATGGCCGCCTCGACATCCTGTGCAACATCGCCGGTATCTCGGGCCGCGATCCAAAGCTCAACATCCAGACCAGCCTGACGGCCGGACCGCGCCTTGCCGACCAGACGCTGGAGCAGTGGAACTGGATCATGGAGATCAACGCCACCGGCGTCTTCCTCGGCACCAAGGCCGCGGTGCCGGCCATGCTGCGGGCCGGCGGCGGCTCGATCATCAACATCTCGTCGATCTGCGGCATCGTCGGTTCGCACGCCAATGCCGCCTATCACGCCTCCAAGGGCGCGGTGCGGATCTTCTCCAAGGCCGCGGCGATCCAGTACGCGCCGGACAAGATCCGCGTGAACTCGGTGCATCCGGGCTTCGTCGACACGCCGATGACCGTGCCGGGCCATTCCAATCCCGACGTCACACGCCAGCGCCTCGAAGCGACGCCGCTCGGCCGCTTCGGGACGCCTGACGACATCGCGGCGGGCTGCCTCTACCTCGCCTCCGACGATGCCGCCTGGGTCACCGGCAGCGAGCTGGTGATCGACGGCGGCATGACCGCCAACTAGCGGATGGCTGGCTGATCGGGTCGGGCACGACGACGGGGATCTCGCGCGAACCCCGTATGGCCAAAAACCGAAACGGCCGGGGAACGGTGATTCAGGAGTCGTCGGTAGTCGTTCCCGAGGCGGCTGAGTACAATTTCGCCGACGGTCCATGATGCCGTGGTCGAGTCGGTGCAGGGCAGGGGGCGGTTATGGATTGGGCGCGTATCCTGGCCTGCGTGACAGGGGCGGTGGACCGGGAGCTGATGCTGTCCTTGTCGTGCGGTCGGCCGGCATTCACCCGCACCTCCGGGTCGGCATGATGACGGAGACCCTGGAACGCTGGCCCGACCTCGTGCTGGTCAACGGCCCGTCAAGTGCGGGCAAGACCACGCTTTGCCGCGCGCTGCAGGCGGCGATTCCTTGTCCCTATCTCGTCGCGGGCTTCGACGACTTCATCCTGATGTCCACGCCACGCTACTACCGCGGCGCAGATACCGGTCGGCAGGCTGAACACGATGCCTTCACGGCGCTGGGCGTCGAGATGGTGACGACATCGGCGCCAGGAACGCCGCCTGCCGTCGTGGCGCGTTTCGGGCCGGTGTTCCGCCGCCTTGTACAGTCGATGGCGCCCGCGGTGCGTGCGCTGGTCGACGGCGGCAACCCCGTCATTTTCGACCATGTGCTGCACGACCGCGCCATGTACGAGAGCTTTTGTCGCTCGACGGCCGGGCTGGATGTCTTCGCGATCGGCGTTACCTGCCCGCTCGGCATCCTGGAAGCCCGCGAGCGCGCCCGCGGCGACCGCGTCGTAGGCCGGGCGCGGGGACTTGCCGACATCGTCCATACGTTCTGCGAGTACGACGTGACGGTCGATACCGGTGCCATGGGAACCGAAGCGTGCGTGGCCATTATCCTCGAGGCCCTCGCCGGGCGCGCGCACGGCAAGTGATCTGGCCTGTGGAAGCAGTCCGGCGCGGAGCCTTTGCACGAGAGCATGTCCGATTAAGTACCCGCGAGGGCTGGGTCCCTGGCTACGGTCGATGGATATGGAGAAGTATGGCTTCCCAGTGCAGAAACCAACAAACTCGTTCGTCACTGTAGTTGACGTGTGCGTCTCAGCGGCCTTCCGATAGGCGACGCGCGACTTGAATGCCTGTCATACTGTTTCCGATGTTGTTGAGAGTGACGCTCCCGTTCGCCGCGGCGCACTTCGTGAACCAGGCCGCGCGCACGGTGATGGCGATCGTCGGGCCGGTGCTGGCCGTGGAGCTTGGCCTGTCGGCGGTCGAGCTGGGGACGCTGGCCGCCTGCATGTTCGCCGCCTATGCCGTGACGCAGCTGCCGCTGGGCGTCGCGCTCGACGCCTTCGGCGCGCGGCGCGTCCAGGTCGCGCTGATGGCGCTGGCGGCGCTCGGGTTCGCCATCTTCGCGCTGTCACCGGGATTCGCCGGGCTGGCGCTGGGGCGTGTCCTGCTGGGCGTCGGCATCTCGGCCGGGCTGATGGCGGTGCTCAAGGGCAATGCCGACTGGTTCGAGCGCCGCCGCGTCGCCCAGGTGATCGGCATCTCGACGGCGATCGCCGCTGTCGGCAGCACGGTCACGACCGTGCCGGTGCAGGCCCTGCTACCGACGCTCGGCTGGCGCGGCGTCTTCTGGGTCCTGTGCGCCGTCACGCTCGCGGTCGCGCTCTGGATCTTCCTGTCGGTGCCCGAAAAGCCGCGCGGGCCGGGACCGGCGCCGACGCTCCGGGGCTACCTCGCCTCGAGCGCGCGCATCCTGGCCTCGCCGACCTTCTGGCGCTTCGGCCCGGCGGTCGCGACCATCTCGACCTTCAACTTCGCCTACCTCGGCCTGTGGGCCGGACCGTGGCTGCGCGACGTCGCCGGCATGGACGGGGCGACCCGGGCCGGCGTGCTGTTCCTCTACACGCTGGCGATGATCGCGGGCAGCGTGCTGACCGGCAGCGCCGCCAGCCGCGCGGAACGGCTCGGCCTGCCGGCCGTGATCGTGCCCATCGTCGCGCTGGTCGCCGTGGTCGCGGTGCAGGTCGGGCTGATGCTGCAGCCGCGCGGGTTCGCGGTTGTGCTGGCGCTGTTTCTCGCGATGGCGCTGTTCAGCGCCGCCGGCTCGGTGGGCTACGTGGTGGTCAACCAGATGTTCC
The DNA here is from genome assembly GCA_013205335.1 of Rhodospirillales bacterium. GTDB lineage: Bacteria > Pseudomonadota > Alphaproteobacteria > Reyranellales > Reyranellaceae > Reyranella. Next base: position 449 of record JABMNB010000295.1, on the reverse strand, counting down.
CGCCCGACCTGACCGGCCGGGTCTCGACGGCGACCAACACGGTGGCGCTGGGGCTGGCCTTCGCGGTCCAGGCGGCGGTCGGCTGGGTCCTCGACCTCTGGCCGCGCACCGATTCGGGCGGCTGGGATCCTGACGGCTACAGCTGGGCGCTGGGCATGACGGTGGCGCTGCAGGCGGTCGCGGCGCTGGTCATGGTGACGGCGCTGCGCCGGCGTCCCTGACGGGCTTGGGAGCCCGCGGAACGGCGCGGATGTCAGCGGCAGGGGAGCCGCGAGACCAATGGTCTGACAACAACGCACGCGGCTCGGGATCATCGGCGCGGGGCCGTCAGGGCTGCTGCGGGCCCTGTCCCTGCTCATACAGCGAACGCGGTTGCCGGGGGCAGGACGGGGCAGGGGTCGGTTATGGCTTGGGCGCGCATCCTCGCCCACGTGACGGGGTTGGTGGAC